>CAYWOT010000115.1:6506-7629 GCA_964459975.1 uncultured bacterium | reverse complement strand
GCGAATTCTCCGGATCTGTGGAATTCCGCGCACTTCCCGTCGCCGTCCGCTTTCGCGGACCGGCAGGCGCTGCATTTCTCCTTACGAGATTCAGCCGCCGGGCCGGATGCATTCCCTTTCCCCGCAGCGGAGGATTTCCGCTGCGCTGCGCCGGCCCGACGGATGGACGTTCTTATCGGATTAGACGCCTGCAGCGGGCCGAAGCTTCCAGAAAAACGGAGATTTTCCGGGGCGGGCCAGACCAACGCCTTCGGCAATCCGCTTCTCGACGTACCCGGCACGAACAACGCCGACGAGGCGTGGAAGGACCTCTGGACCTACAGCAACCCGATTTTTGTCGCGGTGGAGTAAGCCTGAAACGATTCTCGTATGCGGCTGGGGGGGTTGACGGGGGGGGGGGCCCCCCCCGTCCCCCTTGCCTACGCGCGCGCACCGGCGTCCCTTGGGGGGGCCGGCCACCCCCGGCCCCCCGCGCCGGTCCGCCCGGATCAGGCCGGCTTTGCGTGATACAGGGACCGCACCTCCCTGCAGACGGCTTCCGTCACCTGTTCGGTGGTGGCGGTTCCTCCCAGGTCCCTCGGAAGCGTCGTCCCCGCGGACGTGACGTTTTCGATCGCCTTCATGAGCCGGGCCGCCGCTTCTGCCTCCCCCAGGTGTTCGAGCAACAGGACCTGGGTCCAGAACGTGCCGAGCGGGTTGGCGATCCCCTTTCCCATGATGTCGAACGCCGACCCGTGGATCGGCTCGAACATCGAGGGGAAGGTCCGCTCGGGGTTGATGTTCGCCGTCGGGCCGATCCCCAGGCTCCCCGACAAGGCGGCCGCCAGGTCGGAGAGGATGTCGGCGTGCAGGTTGGAGGCGACGAGGACGTCGAGCGTCTCGGGCCTGAGCACCATGCGGGTCGTTACCGCGTCGACGAGCATCCGGTACGTCGCGACGTCCGGATAGTCCTTTGCGACTTCCGCGAAGATCTCGTCCCACATCACCATGGCGTGACGCTGGGCGTTGGACTTCGTGACCAGCGTAAGCAGCCGCCTCGGGCGCTTTCTCGCCAGCCCGAAGGCGAACCGCATGATGCGCTCCACGCCCGAGCGCGTGAACACCGCGACGTCCATGGCCACTT
>CAYWOT010000115.1:0-6496 GCA_964459975.1 uncultured bacterium | reverse complement strand
GGGAGCCCCCGGTGGGTTCTTCCGCCAACGCCCGAGTACTCGCCTTCGGTGTTCTCCCGGACGACGATCCAGTCGAGGTCCTTGCCGGTCCGCCCGCGGAGAGGCCCCGAGATTCCCGGCAGAATGCGGGCGGGGCGGTAGTTGGCGTACTGATCGAACCCCTGGCAGATGGGAAGGCGCAGCCCCCACAGCGTGACGTGGTCCGGGATGACCGGATCGCCCACCGCGCCGAACAGGATCGCGTCGAAGGCGCGCAGGGTCTGCAGGCCGTCGGGCGGCATCATGTGGCCGTGTTCACGGAAGTAGTCGCTTCCCCACGGGAAGGTCTCGAAGCGGAACCGGAATGCGCCGTCACATTCCGACAGCACCCGGAGCACACGCACCCCCATCGGAATGACCTCCTTGCCGATCCCGTCCCCGGGAATCACCGCCAGCCGGATCTCCTTCATGAGACGAATCCTCCTTGTGCACGGGCCCGACGGGCTCGTGCATAGCCTTCGGAGAGGCGATGTCCGCTGCCCGGCGAAGCGGCGCGATCGAAAGCGCCTCCGCGATTCCCGGGCCTCCTTGCGCGGCGATTCCAGCATATCAGGATCCGGGCCCTAAGCGACGGGCCGCGACGTCGTTGACGCGCAAAAAGCGTTGCGCAACAATGCGGGAAGGCCGTGTCCCGCCCGTTTGCCCGGACGGTTCCCGAAGCCGGAGGTTCGACGCGGAGGATGGCACCGAAAATGGGGCGATTTGGCCGGGCAACCGTTCTTTCCGCCGTCCTGCTTCTCGTTTTCGGCGCGCCTTGCCGGGCCGAGGAAGCGGCGCTGATCTCCCACCCGGTCCGGACCGTCGTCCTGGACGCGAAACACTTTTATCTCGCCCCCTCCAACATGATTCGCCTGGGCCTGGGGGTAGCGGCGGACGCCGTCCCGGCGAACACGAACCTCGATCGCTGGATCCGCGACAAGTACCAGGACGACATCCGGAGCGGCGGAACGGACGACATTGCGAAAGCCGCCAAGCTCCCGGGGAACGTGTTTTTCGCGGTTCCCCTGTACGTCGGAGCGTACGGCGCAGGCTACTGGCTCGAGAACGCGGCGTTGAAGGAATGGTCGCAGCGATCGTTTCGGGCGACGGTGGTCGGCGCTCCGGCGCTCCTGGTCCTCGGGACGGCGATCGGGAGTGACCGGCCGCGGGACGGAAGCTCCCACTGGCAGCCGTTCCGCACCAGCGAAGGCGTGAGCGGACACGCGTACGTCGGTGCGGTCCCGCTGATCACCGCCGCCGAAATGAGCGAAAACCCCTATTGGAAAGGATTGTTTTTCGCCTTGTCGGCCTTGCCGGGCCTCTCCCGGATCAACGACAACGAGCACTATCTCTCCCAAGTGGCGCTGGGATGGTATCTGGCCTATTTGAGCTGCAAGGTCGTGTCCGTGGGAGAAACCGGACCGTCCGGGGGCACGAAGATCGGGATCGCGCCCCTCCCCGGAGGATTGGCGCTCATGGTCCACCGGGTGTTTTAGGCGGGGCGCGGGCGGTCGACGGTTCGCGCCGGAGGAACCGGCCGTTTCCAGGAAAAGGAGGCCGACTGTGGCCGCAGACGGGAAACAGTGGCTCCGGAGGGTCCACCGGTTCGTCTCCCCCTACCGGGTCGTCAAAGGGAAGAAATTCCGCCTGAAGGAGATCGATCCCGGCGACACGGGAGGGCTCGGTTCGGAGAAGAAGGCGGCGGCCAGGGATCTGCTCGCAAAAGGCGTGGAGTGGCTGGCGGAGGAGCAGGACAAGTTCTACGCGGACGACCGGCGCGCAATGCTGCTCGTGTTTCAGGCGATGGACGCCGCGGGAAAGGACGGCACCATCCGCCACGTCATGTCGGGCATAAACCCCCAGGGATGCCAGGTCTACTCCTTCAAGCAGCCGTCCGCCGAGGAACTGGCGCACGACTTTCTGTGGCGCCATCAGAGGTGCCTGCCGGACCGGGGCCGCATCGGGATCTTCAACCGCTCGTACTACGAAGAAGTGCTCGTGGTCCGGGTCCACAAGGAACTGCTCGGGAGCCGGAAGATGCCGGCTTCGGTCGTCACCTCCGACATCTGGAAGGAACGGCTCGAGGATATCGCCGCGTTCGAGCGCCATCTTGCGCGGCATGGCACGATCATCCTGAAGTTCTTCCTTTACGTGTCGCGGGAGGAGCAGAAGCGCCGCTTCCTGGAGCGGCTCGACATGCCGCAGAAGAACTGGAAGTTCTCGCGTGCCGACCTGGCGGAGCGGCGGCACTGGGAAGAGTACATGGCGGCCTACGAGGATGCCATCCGGCACACGGCGTCCCGGGAGGCTCCGTGGTACGTGATCCCCGCCGATCACAAATGGTTCACCCGTCTCGTCGTCGCCGCCGCGATCGCCGAAGCGTTCTGGAAGCTTCGGCTTGCCTACCCTCGGGTCCGCGGCGCGGCCAGGAAGGAGCTCGAACGGGCGCGCCAGGATCTTTTGGGCGAAAAGGCCTGACGCCCGTCGCCCCCGGCCGGCGCTTCGGCGAGCGGCAGGGTGCCCCGCAACGCCGCTCCCGCCCCCCCTTGTCACCGGATCCTCGCGCTCCGCCCGGCGCCGTCTCCCGCTACCGTGGCTCCGAGAGCCTCTGGCCGACGCCTTTTTCCACGTCGACCCGGAGAAGGAGGACGAACCCGGAAACGAAGAAGACGACGAGGGACAGGATGGCGACGCGGTAGCTTCCCGTGAATTGGAGCGCGAGGCCGAACAGCAGGGGGCCGAGCCACGATGTCCCGTGGATGCCGACCTCGTAGAGGCCGAAATACTCGGCCTCCTCCCCCTTCGGGATGAGAAGCGAGTAGACGGAGCGGCTCAGCGCCTGGGTCCCGCCCAGAACAACGGCGATGGCCGCGGCGAGGACGAAGAACTGCGCTTTCGTCCGGAGAAGGGCGTAGGCGTAGACGACCACGCCGGTCCAGAGGACGAGGCTTGCCGCGATCGCGCGCTTCGCACCGAACAGCTTCGCCACCCCGTTGAAGAGGTGGACGCCGCCGAACGCGACGAACTGGACCATGAGGATCGCGGCCAGGAGCGTGGAGAGGGGAAGCCCGAGCTCCTCCCGGCCGAACTCGGACGCGAGGGCGATGACCGTCTGGATGCCGTCGCTGTACAGAAGGCAGGCCACGAGAAACAACCAGGCCTGGGGGTAGCGGCGGGCCTTGGCGAGCGTGTCGGTCAGCCTGCCGAAGCCGGCCGCGAGGTAGTTCTTCCCCTCCGGCGGGCGCCGCGGCCCCTCGCGGCGGGCGAGGGTTGCCATGGGGACGAGCGTAAAGAGCGCCCACCAGCCTCCGGCCGAGGAAAGGCTGATCCGCGCCGCCTGATCCTGCGAGAGGCCGAGCTCGGAAGCCCGGGAAAAGAGGAGAAGGTTCAAGGCCAGCAGGATGCCTCCGCCCAGGTATCCGAAGGCCCACCCGATCGACGAGACCGAATCCCGCTTGTCCGGAGGGGCGATTTCCGGAAGGATCGCGTTGTAGAAGACGACCGACGCCCCGAAACATACGTTGGCCGCGACGAAGAGCCCGGCGCCCAGAAGGTATCGTCCGCCTCCCGAGGCATAGAGGGCCATGGTCGCAGCCGCTCCGAGCCAGCCGAAGAGAAGGAGCAGCTCCTTCCTGCGACGCGTGTAGTCGGCGAGCGCTCCGAGGAGCGGCAGGAGAAGAACCTGGAGAAACACGGAGAGGGAGACGGCGAAGGGGAAACAGGCGCCGGGGGCGATGGCGATTCCGAAGGGGCGGACGAACCCGTCCGCGCCGGCGGCCGCCCGGGCGGCCGCCGTAAGATACGGCCCCATGAACACCGTGACCACGGTGGTCGGGAAGGCGGAGTTCGCAAAGTCGTAGAAGTACCAGCCGATCCGCTCGCGTCGGTTTGCCCGGAAGATCCGGGAGCCGTCGGACACCGGGGCGTCGTCTCCCGCGCGGCCGGGCCCCGTCACGCGGGACGAAGGGCGGGGGCGGGAGGGCCGTGGGGGCCCCCGGCCGCCGCGTGCCCCTTCCCTTCGAAAAGGGGCGACGAGATGAGAAAGTCCGCCGTCCGCCGGTTGCACGCCGTGGGGACGTCATGGAGGACGGCGAGGCGCAGGAGCGCGTTGACGTCCACGTCATGGGGCTGCGGCGAGAGCGGATCCCAGAGGAAGATGACGAGGTCGATCTTCCCCTCGGCGATCATCGCCCCCACCTGGGCGTCGCCTCCGTGGGGCCCGTGCAGCAGGAGGGCGACGGGCAGACCCGTCTCGCCGGCGATCTCCTTCCCCGTCGACTGCGTCGCGAAGAGTTCGCAGCGGGCGAGCACTTCGCGGTTGAAGCGGACCCACTCGATCATGTCTCTCTTCCGGGCGTCGTGCGCGATCAGGGCGAGCCGTCTCATCGGTCGGCTTCCTCCTGGTTTTGCCGCTGCGGCCGGCCGGCCGCAGCGTTCGAGAGGCCGCATCCGTCCGAACGGGTACGGGGGAATCGTGCCACCGGTCCGCGTCTCTCGGTGTGAACCGGGGATGAAGATCGGGTTTGCCGTCTCCGGCCGCCCCTCGCCGCCTTCACGGCGCGCCGGTTTAGCCGCCGAGATAGGCTTTGCGGATCAGCGGATTGACGCGAAGCTCGTCCGAGGTCCCTTCGAGCACGATCCGGCCGTTCTCGAGCACGTACCCCCGGCGGGCGAACTGGAGGGCCATCCGCGCGTTCTGCTCGACGACGAGGATGGTGGTGCCCTCCCGGTTGATCGCCGTGAGTGAGTCGAAGACGCTCTTCATCATGAGAGGAGCGAGACCCATGGAAGGCTCGTCCAGCAGCATCATTTTCCGGCCGCTCATGAAGGCCCTGCCGACGGCCAGCATCTGTTGCTCGCCGCCGCTCATGGTGCCCGCCTTCTGGCGCTGCCGCTCGGCGAGCCGCGGAAAGATGGCAAACACCCGGTCGAGATCCGCCCCGATCGCCTTTCCGTCCTTCCGGGCGAACGTCGCCAGCTTGAGGTTCTCGAGGACCGTCAGATTGTCGAAAAGCCGCCGCCCCTCGGGAACGTGGGAGATTCCCAGCACGCTCACGACCTTGTCCGCGGAATATTTCAGCAGGTCGCGCCCCGAGCAGCTGATCTTCGACCCCGGCTCGACCGGCACGAGGCGCGAGATCGCCCGCAAGGTGGTGCTCTTGCCCGCCCCGTTCGCGCCGATGATGCAGACGATTTCCCCCTCGTCGATCCGGAACGAAAGGCCGTGGACCGCCTGGATCTTCTCATAGGAGACGCGCAAATTCTCGACGGACAGAAGCATCAGAACACGCTCTCCTTGCCCAGGTATGCGTCGATCACCTTCGGGTCGTTCTGGATCTGCTCGGGCGTTCCCTCGGCGATCACCTCCCCGAAGTTCAGGGTCTGGATCCGCTCGCACAATTCCATCACCACCCGGAGCCGGTGCTCGATCAGCAGAATCGCCGGCGAAAGTTCCGCGTGGACCCGGCGGATGATCTCCATGATCTGGACCAGTTCCTCCGGGTTCATGCCGGCCGTGGGCTCGTCGAGCAGCAGCACCTTGGGCTCGGTCGCCAGCGCCCGCGCCATCTCGACCCGTCTCTGTGCGCCGTAAGGCAGGTTGAGGACCACCTGGCCGGCGAGGTGGCGGATCCCCATCATCTCGAGGAGCGAAAGCGCCCTCGCTTCGATCTCCGCTTCCTCCCGGCGCCGCTGGCCGGTCCCGAAGAACGCTCCGAAAAGCCCGTACCGGATCCGGGAGTACTGGGCCATCTTGACGTGTTCCAGAACGGTCATGTGACGCCACAGGAGGAGGTTCTGGAAGGTCCTGCTCAGGCCCATGGAGGCGATCCGGTGCGGGGGAAGGCCGTTGACCCTCCGGCCGTCGAGGAGAACGTCACCTTCCGTGGGCACGTAGACGCCGGAAATGAGGTTGAAGATGGTCGTCTTGCCCGCGCCGTTCGGTCCGATCAGACCGCGGATCTGTCCCGCCTCGATCCCGAGGCGGTAGCCGCTGACCGCGCGCAGGCCGCCGAAGTTGTGGGACAGGTCGCGGACCTCGAGGACGGCCACGTCAGCCCTCCTCCTCCCGACCCGTCTTGGGCCGCAGCAGGGCGCCGACGTCCATCTCCTTGAACGCGATCAGCCCCGTCGGCCGGTAGATCATCACCAGGATGAGCAGCAGCGGGATGACGATCCACTTGATAATCTCCAACGGCCGCAGGGCCTCCCCCAACAGGCTGATGGAAACCGCCCCGACGATGGAGCCGTAGACGGAATTCAGACCGCCGAAATAGACCATCGCCAGCACTTCGGCCAGCTTCTGGATGCTGAACATGGCCGGATTCACGTAACGCAGCACGTGGGCCAGCAGCCCGCCGGCCACACCGGCCCAGAAAGCGCCGAACAAAAAGGCCGACATCTTGGTCTTGCGGGTGTTCACGGTCATGGCTTCGGCGGCCGATTCGTCATCGCGAACCGCGTTGAGGGCCTTGCCGAA
>CAYWOT010000114.1:0-7651 GCA_964459975.1 uncultured bacterium | reverse complement strand
GGTCGTCACGACAAGGCGGCCGCCTCCGGGCATGGCGTCCCGCGCGTTCAGGCACAGGTTCATGAGCACCTGCTCCATCTGGCCGTGGTCCGTTCGGACGGCGGGGAGGTCGGTGCCCAAGACCGTGCGGACGTCGATGTGCGAGCCGATGACCTTCCGGACGAGCTTCATCATGTCAGACACCACAACGTTCAGGTCCAGGGTCGACGGCTCGATCACCTGGCGCCGCGCGAACGTCAGCAGTTGCTTGGTCAGCGCCGACGCGCGCTCCGCCGTCCGCAGGATCTCGTCGAGGTTGGACGCCGCGTCGCGGTCGGCCGCCACCTGCGTCCGGAGGATCTCTCCGAAGCCCAGGATCGCGGTGAGCATGTTGTTGAAGTCGTGGGCGATCCCGCCCGCAAGCATTCCCACCGATTCCATCCGCTGCACGGTCTGGATCTGCCGGTCCATCTCCCGTGCCCTCGTGACGTCACGGGCGACCGCCACGTAATCGACGATGCCGCCGGCGTCCCGCACGGGAGAGATGACCGCCTCCTGCGCGTACACGGCGCCGTCCTTGCGCCGATTCTCGAACGTCCCTTTCCAGACGTCTCCCCGGGTCAGCGTGTCCCACAATCCCCGATAAAAGGCCTCGTCCTGCACCCCGCTCTTCAGGATGCGGGGGTTCTGCCCCACCGCCTCCTCCCGGGTGTAGCCGGTGATCTTCTCGAACGCCGGGTTGACGTAGCGGATCGTCCCTCCCGAATCCGTGATGATGATCGCCTCGGCCGCCTGTTCGACGGCCATCGTCAGCCGGGTGCGCTCCTCCTCGGCCCGCTTCCGGGCCCCGATGTCCCGGACGAACGCGAAGAACCGGCCCCCGAACCCCTCCAGGTAGCGGACGCTCATTTCCACGTCCGCGGTTCCGCCGTCCCTTTTCCGGTGCCGCGCCTCGTACCGTCCCATTCCCGACCACCGGATGCCGGCCCAGCGCGCGCCCGGTTCTTCACCGTCCTCCGCGATCTCGAGGTCCCGCACGTTCTTCCCCACCAGCTCGTCGCGCCCGTATCCCGACAGGACGCACGCAGCGTCGTTCACCTCGCGCAGCGTCCCCTCGGCGTCCACGATCCAGAAGCCGTCCGTTGCGGCCCGCAGGAAGGCCCCGTACTCCTCCTCGGTCTGCCTCCGCGCGGTGATGTCTTCGACCGCCGCGATCAGGTACCGCACCTTTCCTCCCGGGCCCCGCGCCGCCCCCACGGTGAGGTTCGCGATCAACGTGGAGCCGTCCCGGCGGGCGAGCCGCTCCTCGGAGGAATACACCGGGACCTCCCCCGTGAGCAGCGTACGGAACCGGTCGGCCGCCCGGCCTTCGTCGAGAGACCGCGGGATTTCGTGGAACGGCCTTCCGACCAGCTCCTCGCGGGGATATCCGACGATGTCGCAGAACCGCTCGTTGACCCGGAGGTACCGGCCGTCGGGCGCGACGTGCACGATCCCGACCGCCGCCTGCTCGAAGGTCGCCCGGAATTCCCGCTCCCGCTCGACGAGCGCCTCCTCCATCTGCCTGCGTTTGACGAGGTGGGCCGACAGCCCCGCCGTACACAGGAACCCCATCGTAAGGAAGATCCAGGGCCAGACGACGGGCGCGATCCCGCCGGCACCCGGAACGGGTCGGGTCAGAACGAGCCAGGTCCGTCCGGCGACGTCGACCGCGTCGGCGGAGTGCAGACCGTCCTCCAGCGAGGAAAAATCGACCGCCGCCGCCGGCTTCCGCGAGGCCGCATGCGGCCGGTGAATGTCGAGAAACGTCTCCTTCCGGGGGACCGGCCCGTCGAACACGTAGACGTCCACGGTCCGGCTGGTTCCCGCGATCGCCTGGTCCACCAGCTCCGCGATCCGGAACGCCCCGACGACGAACCCGGAAAGCGACGCCCGGCGCGCGGCGACGGAGTCGATCCGTGAACGATTCCGATAGACGGCTCGGAAGACGAAGAACACTTCCCCGCCATCCCTCCCGGGAGCGGTGCGAAGCCGGCGCGGAGCGGAGGCAACGGGACCGCCCGAATCGCGGGCACGCACCATCGCGGCGTTCAGCTCGGGGTCGGAAGCGAGGTCCAATCCGAGAAAGGTCTCGTTTCCCGGGTACGGCTCCACGTAGTAGACGGGGAAATAGTCCCCGCGCGTCGAAGCCGGGACCGTCTTCCCCCGGGCGTCGCGCTCGGTGATCCGGAACCCGGAGAACCCGTCGGCCCGCGCGCGTCGCTCCATCCGCGCCCGCGCCGAAGCCGGCACGCGGGGAACCCATGCCAGTGCCCTGGTGGCACGGCTTCGCACGTACCGGGCCACGAAATCCCGGAATTCAGTCCGCTCGACCTCCTGGGAGGCGCCGTAGAACCGGACGACGGAGTCCAGCTCGCCCAGCTTCTCCGATATTGTCCTTCGGATCAGTGAAACGGTCTCTGTCGATTCGCCGCTGAATCTCGTCAGATTCGCCCGACGGTCCGAACGCAGGACGACCCGGAAGACCGCGAAGGAAAAGAGGATCCCGAGGCAGGCGGTCGCCACGACGGGCGACCAGGAGCCGGACGCTCTGCGCCGGGGCGGGGACATCCGCGGCCTAGTGCGCCACCCCGGTGCGAATGCGATCGACCGGTGCGCGCCCGCCGCCGACTGAGGCACATCCCTTGGCCCGACGGCAGAGGATGACGGGAGACCTTCCGCTGATTGGCCGAAGGCGACGTCCGCCTTCGGGAAGCACATCCGTCATTCGACTTGGGTTGACGAGCTCCGTCCCTGGATTTTTTTTTGAGGGCCTACGGCCTGCCCCGTTCCACCCGGCAGGACATCCCGTCCCGCAACAAAACGAAGCATACACGAGATGTCGCGGGAAGACAACCGGCGGAATCACCAGGCTCCGCGCGCGAAGCCTCTTTTTTTTCAAAACCCGCGTCTTTCCGGCCGGCCGAAACGCGCAAGCGGTGCGCCCTCATCTTAAAAGGCAAGGAAGTGTCCGACCGGTGAAGCACCGGACTTCTCGCTTCAAGAAAGGAGCGTTTGCCGATGGGTCGAAAATACATTGACTGCCGCGACCACCCCGGGGACATCAAGTGCTCGGTCGCGATCTCGGCCGATTCCGAGACGGAACTGCTCGATGCGGTCGTGCAGCATGCGAAAACCGTTCATGGGTACGCGGATACCCCCGAATTCCGCGACACGATCCGGAAAGGAATGAAGGAAGGCAATCCGACCCGCTAAAAGCGCCGGCGATCCCGCCGAAACACGCAGGGGGGCCGGCCGATCGGCCGGCCCCCCTGGAAAATCCCCCGAGGCGCCGAGCTACTTGCGCGAGAATCCGGAAGCGGGCCGGCCTGCCGGCAGGCGGCCCCCTACCGCTCGTAGAACCATTTCATCGAGTACACACGCGATCCGATGCCCGCTCGCCGCGTGGCAAGCGGTGCAGTCCCTCTGCGCCGCCGAGTGCACGTCGGTTTCGGGGAGAATGGGCGTGCCCCGCCGGTACCCGGTCATCCCGTGCGCGTGGCGGCGCGGGAAGCGCCCGGGGCGAGCGTCGCCATCGCGACCACGATCACTCCCACCGCCGTACTCAAACTCCGTTTCGTACGGGCCCGACCGTTCATCGTTTCCCCCCTCCGAAAAGTCGTAATTGCGGCGGAAAGCGCAAGGGGGGGGCCACGGCGGCGAACCAAGTTTCCATAAAAAAAACAAGTTGTTGTGTAAAAGTGGCGGGGCCGGCGCCGCCCGATGTTTCCCCCGCGTTTCACGCCCGAAGGGGAGAACACCGGCCGCGGAAGCTGTTTTCTTAGAGAAATCATAGAGGTAACATGGAAGCGATGCGGGGGCCGACCGGAGAAACACCGGGAACCCGACGTGAAACATGAAACGCTGGAAGGGGAAGGGCGGGGATTCCCGGGGCATCCGCTTCCAAGAGCGATCATCTAACGGTCGACAGACGTGAACCATGCGGCGCCGGGCGGCGCCGATTCTTTGTCCATACAGGAGGCACCGGATGGATCCGTCCCGTTTCACCGAGAAAATGCAGGAGGCGCTCCAGGCAGCCCAGGCCGAGGCGATCCGCCGGAGCCACCAGCAGCTCGACGTCGAGCAGCTGCTCGGCGCCCTCCTGCGGCAGGAAAACGGCCTGGCGGGCGCCGTTCTCGCGAAGGCCGGCGTATCCGCGGACCTGCTCGCGAAGCGGCTCGAGGAGGAGCTCGAGCGGGTGCCCCGGGTCACCGGACCGACGGGAGCGCCGCCGGACCAGATCTACGCCAGCGGCCGGCTGAGCCGCGTCCTCACCAAGGCCGAGGACGAAGCCAAGCAGCTCACCGACGAATACGTCTCGGTCGAGCACGTGCTCCTGGCGATCACCGACGATCAGGGCCCCTCGGGACGGCTGCTGGCCCAGATGGGCGTCACCCGCGACCGGCTGCTTGCGGCGCTTCGCGACGTCCGGGGCGGCCAGCGGATCACGTCTCCGACCCCGGAAGCGACGTACCAGGCGCTGGAACGGTACGGTCGCAACCTCACGGAGGCGGCCCGGCAGGGAAAGCTCGACCCGGTGATCGGGCGCGATGACGAGATCCGCCGCGTCGTCCAGGTCCTGTCCCGCCGCACGAAGAACAACCCCGTGCTGATCGGCGAGCCCGGCGTCGGCAAGACGGCGATCGTGGAGGGGCTGGCCCAGCGGATCGTCCGGGGCGACATCCCGGAAGGCTTGAAGAACAAGCGCATCGTCTCCCTCGACATGGGCTCGCTCGTCGCGGGCGCGAAATACCGCGGCGAGTTCGAGGAGCGCCTCAAGGCCGTCCTCAAGGAGGTGCAGGAGTCCGCGGGTGAGATCGTCCTGTTCATCGACGAGCTGCACACCGTCGTCGGGGCCGGCAAGGTGGAGGGGGCGATGGACGCCGGCAACCTGCTCAAGCCGATGCTGGCGCGCGGCGAGCTGCACTGCATCGGGGCGACGACGCTCGACGAATACCGCAAGCACGTCGAAAAGGACGCGGCGCTGGAGCGCAGGTTCCAGCCGGTCATGATCGAGGCACCCTCCGTGGAGGACTCCGTCTCCATCCTGCGGGGCTTGAAAGAGCGTTACGAGGTGCATCACGGGGTGCGCATCAAGGACAGCGCCCTGGTGGCCGCGGCCGTGCTCTCCAACCGCTACATCTCCGACCGCTTCCTTCCCGACAAGGCGATCGACCTCGTCGACGAAGCGGCGGCCAAGCTCCGCACCGAAATCGACTCCATGCCCCAGGAGCTCGACGAGACGCTGCGGCGGGTCATGCAGCTCACCATCGAACGCGAAGCGCTGCGGAAGGAGACCGACGAAGCCTCGAAGGCGCGCCTCTCGAAGCTCGAAAAGGAGCTCTCGGACCTCTCCGCGGAGGCGGACGGCATGAAGGCGAAATGGCAGGCGGAGAAGCAGGCCGTGCAGAAGCTGCGGAGCCTGCGCGAGGAAATCGACCGGACCAAGGGGGAGATGGAGCGTGCCGAGCGGCAGTACGACCTGAACCGCGTGGCGGAGCTCAAGTACGGCAGGCTGGTCGAGCTGGAAAAGGAGCTGGAGAAGGAGTCCGAGCAGTTCGCGCGGAAGCAGGCCGGGACTCCGCTGATCAAGGAGGAGGTCGACGAGGAGGACGTCGCTTCGGTCGTGAGCCGCTGGACCCACATTCCCGTCGCAAAACTGCTCGAAGGCGACGTGCAGAAGCTCCTGCACCTGAGCGAGGCGCTCCACGAGCGCGTGATCGGCCAGGACGAGGCCGTGGACGCGGTGTCCGAAGCGGTGGTCCGCGCGCGCTCCGGCATCAAGGATCCGAACCGCCCCATCGGGAGCTTCATCTTCCTGGGGCCCACGGGCGTGGGCAAGACCGAGCTGGCCCGCGCACTGGCCGAGTTCCTCTTCGACGACGAGCGGGCGATGATCCGGATCGACATGTCGGAGTACCAGGAGAAGCACACCGTCGCGCGGCTCATCGGCGCGCCTCCCGGCTACGTCGGGTTCGAGGAAGGAGGGCAGCTCACGGAGGCGGTCCGCCGGCGGCCGTATTCGGTCCTCCTGTTCGACGAGATCGAGAAGGCCCACCACGACGTCTTCAACGTCATGCTCCAGATCCTCGACGACGGGCGCCTGACCGACGGGCAGGGCCGCACGGTCGATTTCAAGAACACCATCCTCATCATGACGTCGAACATCGGGAGCCAGGGGATCCTCGGGTACCGCGGCGCTTTCGGCGGACCGGAGTACGAGCGGATGAAGGAAGCGGTCCTCCTCGAGCTGCGCCGGTCCTTCCGGCCCGAATTCCTGAACCGGGTCGACGAGACCATCGTCTTCCACGCCCTCTCCGAGGAGCACCTGATGCGGATCGTCGAGATCCAGCTCGAACGCCTGCGCGGGCGGCTAGCGGAGCGCCACATCGGCATCGAGCTGACCGAGGAGGCGAGGCGCCATCTGATCCGGGTCGGCTACGACCCCGCATACGGCGCGAGGCCCTTGAAACGGGCGATCCAGAAGTCGATCGAGACGCAGCTCGGCTTTCTTCTCCTCGAGGGGAAGGTCCGCGACCGGCAGACCGTGCTCGTGGACTACGACGCGGCCGCCGGAACGTTCGTCTTCACTCCCGGACCGGCCAAGGCCCGCGAGGAGGAGGCGGCGGAGGTTCCGTAGGGGAGCGTCCCGCCGACGCGTCGCCCCGGAGGCCCCCGCGGCGCTACAGCGGACGCGGGGAATGCGGTATCATTGGGCCGACAGCTCTTTTGAACCCGCGCGAAGTCGTCCCGCGGCCACTTGCGCCGGGACGATGCGGCCTGCGGAAAGCGGGGTGTTCCGTTCATGACGCTTGGGCGGGCGAACGCCGAACGGGAAGCTACCATCGAGGCCGGAGAGGACGGGGTCCTGCGGCTCGCCGGGCTCTGGACCGTCCACTACCTGGCCGACCTGGAGCGGCGCCTTTCGCGCTTCCGCTGGCCGGCGGGTCCGGCGCTGCGCCTGGACGCGGGCGGCATCGAGGCGATGGACACGGCGGGCGCGTGGCTGCTGGCGCGGACGCTCAAGGGCTTGCGCGGGCAGGGGCGGGACGCCACGCTCGGCGGTCTGCGCCCGGAGTTTTCCGGGCTGGTGACGCTCGTCTCGGAGAGCGCGCAGAAAGACCGGGCCAGGGAAACGCGGCGCCGACGCGGCGCGCTCGAACGGCTCGGGGAAGGGGCCTGGGAGTCGCTCGGCGCGGGCGTCGGCGCGCTTTCTTTTCTCGGGGAAGGCCAGACGGCGTTTCTGCGCTCCCTCGTTCACCCCGGCCGGATCCGCTGGCGGACCATCCTGTACCAGATGGAAACGGCGGGATTCAGGGCCCTGCCCATCACCGGCCTGCTCGTCTTCCTGATGGGCATCGTGATCGCCTACCAGGCGGCCGTCCAGCTTCGCCAGTTCGGGGCGAACATCTACATCGTCGACCTCGTGGGAATCTCCATGCTGCGCGAGATCTCGCCGCTGGTGACCGCCATCATCGTGGCCGGGCGGTCGGGCTCCGCGTACACGGCGGAGATCGGCACCATGGTCGCGAACGAGGAGGTCGACGCCGTGCGGACGCTGGGCATTTCGCCGATCGACCTGCTCGTGGTCCCGAAGACGACCGCCCTGGTCCTGGCGCTGCCGCTGCTCACC
>CAYWOT010000113.1:0-7681 GCA_964459975.1 uncultured bacterium | reverse complement strand
ATCCCCCTGTCGCCCTCGATCCGCAGCTCCTCGACCTCGGCCGCGAGCTCCCGGATCTCCCGCGCGATCCGCTTCGGGCGGCCTACCCGCCCGCGGAAATCGACGCCCCACCGCACTTCGACCGGCATCCCGTCTGCCACCGCCGCTCCTTGCGTCCCGGAGGAACCTGCCGCTGCTTCATTATATCGCGGAACGGGACGGCAGCCGCCAAGGCGAGCGGCGAATCGCGGGGGGCGGGCGCAAGCCGGGAACGTCCGTCGGCGAAGCCCGCAGGAACGTTACGCCTCGACCACGTGGATCTCCGCGGCGGACGAAGGGCAAAACCCCGCTTCCACCGCCTTCCGGAGGTGCGGCACGTCCCGCGGCGAGAGTCCGAAGAGCCGCTCGGCGGCCACGACATCGGCGGCGGCGACGGCCGCAGAGGCGAACACCTTGCCCACGGTCCGGACGTCTGCGGGGTCCCCCCCCGACGGGCCGTTCCGCAGCAGGATCCGGGTGGCGTCGATGACCGCCAGGCGCGTGGGAACCCTCCGGTTCACGTCCACGAGGCATTCCGGCAGGCGGAAATGGATCCGCCCGCGGTTCCCTCCCATGATCCCCATCATGTTCTTCAGGCCCAGCGTGACGCCGGCCAACGCGTGGTGCTTGGCCACGGGGACGTTGATGATCGCGTCGGCTTCCAGGGCGTCCCGGTACAGGTCCCAGTGGGGCAGCGCCAGCGCGCCGGGGATGTCGGTCCGCACGAATTTGCGGTCTTCCATCTGGTAGATGCGCAGGGAGTCGCCCGCGTGGTGAACCCGGGCGTATCCCTCCACCGCCCGCTGGATGCCGCTGTCCACGTAGCAGCGCCTGGGTTCGTTGCAGCTGCGGTCGAACACCCTCACTTCCTTCGCCCCGGCGGCGAGGCACAGTCCGGCCACCGCGGTCACGACGCCGGGATCGGTGTTCGCCGCAAGCTCGGGGGCCCGGTCCCAGCCGATGTTCGGTTTGAGCACCACGACGTCCCCGCGGGAGACGAACGCCCGCATGCCGCCCACGGCGTCGACCGCCCTGCGGACGTTGTCGGCGGCGGACCCGCCGCCGGCGACCGCGACCTCGGCGCTCCCGCCCTGCGCCGCTTCCGCCCGGCGCACCCGGCCGGCGACTTCGGCGAGAAAGCCGCCTCCCCCGGACGCGGCGATTCCCGCCGTGCCGCCCAGGAGCTTCAGAAACCGCCTTCGACTCCACGCACATCCGCTCATTCGCACTCCGGGGCCGATACGGAACCGGCCCATCGTCGTCGCGGCACCGCCCGAATCACGCAACGGGCCGTTCCGATATTATATAGGGGGCACGCGCCCTCGGCCGCCCCATAGTTTTTTCGGCCGGTATATACTATCCGCTCGATGAACGGTCCGCCCCGCGACGGCCTTTTTTAAAAGAAAGGGCACGCAACGATCGATGGCCCCTCCGAAGGAATCCGGCGAGAAGATTGCGGTCGTCGTTCCCGTCTACAACGAAGAGGAAAACATCCGCGGAACCGTGGACGAAATCCGGGCGACGTGCGCGGATTGGGACATCGTCGCGGTGGACGACGGATCGACGGACGGTTCCCTGGAGGTCCTTTCCACCCTTCCCGCAACGGTCATCTCCCACGCGGTGAACCTCGGGTACGGAGCCGCCGTGCAGACCGGCCTCATGTACGCGGTGCGCGAAGGATACGACATCGTCGTCCTGATGGACGGGGACGGCCAGCACATGCCGTCTGACATCCCGAGCCTGTTGTCCGCCCTGGAGGCGGGCGCCGACATCGTGATCGGCTCCCGCCTCCTCGGAAAGACCGCGACCTACCCGATCCCTTTGCTGCGCAGGGTGGGGATCACGTTCTTTTCGGCCCTGGCCAAGATGTTGGGAGGAAAAAAGATCCGCGACGTCACCTCCGGATTTCAGGCCATGCGGCGAAACGTCGCCGAGTACCTGGCCGAGCAGTACCCCGTGGACTGTCCGGATGCGGAGGTCATCGTCTCCCTGGGGCTCAAGAAGTTCCGGCTTGCGGAAGTTCCGGCGGCGTTCCGGATGCGGCGCCACGGCGGATCCATGTACGATGATCCCGTGAAGGCGCTCTATTACCCCTTCAAATCCTTTCTCGCGTCCATCATCGCGCTCCTCCGTCTGATCCGCGAGAGGAGATAGGAGGCCCCGGTGTCCGAACAGGCGAAGGTCATCATCTCGGTTCTGGCGTTGCTGAACGGCGCTCTGGTCCTGGAACTGCTGCGAAAGAGAAAGCTCTCCGAGTCGTACACGCTCCTGTGGCTCTTCGTCATCGGAGCCATTGTCTTCTTTACTTGGGCGGAGCGCTTTCTGTATTTCCTGACCTCGTTCTTCGGCGCGATCGTACCGGTATCGACGCTGACTCTCATCAGCCTGCTGTTTGTTCTGGTGATGCTGATCTTCTTCTCCATGAAGATCTACAACCTGGAGAAGAAAATTAAAGACCTGACGCAGCGGGTCGCGTTGGACAACGCCAGGAAAATCAAGTCCTCCGCGAACTGAATCCGATGGGACACGGCGGATGAACGCGGGCACGGGACGGGGAACCGCCTCCCCGAAGCGGTAGCCAAATTCCCCCGCACCGTCGAACCTTCCGCCGATCGCTCCCGATCCTCTAAGGCCGGCAAGCGAAGCGAAAGACCGCTGAAACGCACTTGACAAAGCCGGCCGAAACGATTATCGAGTAATAAAAGTGAACGAAAAAAGGTCACGCCGAATGGTCGAAAATGCGCTGAACAGCGTAATCCCTTCCCGAACCCGGGTCGACATCCTCGTCAGACTGTTTTTGAATCCGGGGCTCAAAGCATATCTTCGGCAACTCGCCTCCGAATTTCACGTCTCGACCAACGCCGTTCGGTCCGAGCTCAATCACCTCACCGAACACAAGATTCTCGTTTCGGAACGTAGCGGCCGAAACGTCTACTACCAGGCGAACACCGGGCACCCCCTTTTCCCGGAGTTGTTTTCGATGGTCCGCAAGATCACGGGCATCGACGAACTGATCCGGTCCGTGGTGGACCGGCTCGGCAACCTGGAGGCGGCCTACCTCGTGGGCGATTACGCCCGTGGAATCGACACCGGGATCATCGACGTGGTGCTGGTGGGGGACATCGACAAGGGCCAACTCGACGACTTCGCGTTGAAAACCGAGGCATACATCCAGCGGAAGATCCGCTCCCTCGTACTGACCCAGGACGAGTTCGAGCGGCTCATGGAGAAACGGAGCTTCGACCCGATCGTACGACTGTGGGACCACGGGGGCCGCGATGGACTGGCCGGGCGACAACCGTGAACACGCCCACCGGCTGCATCCGCCCCGCCTTTCCCGCCCCCGGGGACCGGGTGGTCCGGGTTCCCTGATGGACTCCCGGTGGGTGAAATGGTTTCCGTCCTTCGTCCGGCAACATCTGGAAGGAAGGACCTACCTGCAGAACGTCTTGAACAATCTCGGATGGCTGTTCTCGGAAAAAATGGTTCAGCTGACCGTGGGGCTCTTCGTAGGGGTCTGGCTGGCCCGGTATCTTCGGCCGGACCAATTCGGAACACTGAACTACGCGATCGCGCTCGTCGCGCTGATCGGTCCCCTCGCGGGCGTGGGGTTGGACGGCGTCGTCGTGCGCGACCTCGTCCGGGTTCCTTCGGAAAAAGAGAGGATTCTGGGCACGGCGTTCGGTCTCAAGCTTGCCGGAGGGATCGCCGGGTTCGCGGTGTCGGTCGCAATCGTTCTCGTGTTGCGGCCCGGGGACGAGTTGACCCATTGGCTTGTCGGAATCTTCGCCGCGGGGTTGGTATTTCAGGCGTTCGACGTGATCCGTTTCTGGTTCGAATCCCGAGTACAATCCAAATACGTAGTCTACGCAAGAAACGCAGCCTTTTGCACGATCGCCGCTGTAAAGATCGGCCTCATTCTCATCCGCGCACCCCTCATCGCGTTCGCCTGGGCCGGGGTTCTGGAAATATTCCTAAGCGCGGTCGGTTTTTTGGTCGCGTACAAAACGAGCGGGCATCGGATCGGGTCATGGCGTTTCGATCTCGGACTTGCCCATCGATTGATTCAGGAAAGCTGGCCGTTGTTGATTTCCGGATTGTCGGTCCTGATTTACATGAAAATCGATCTGGTCATGCTGGGCGGCATGGCCGGCGACAGGTCGGTGGGGATCTACAGCGCCGCCACGCGATTGTCCGAAATCTGGTATTTCATTCCGTTAGCAATCGTCTCTTCGGTCGCCCCCAGCATCGTCGAAGCCAAGGAAACCAGCGAGGATTTGTATTACCGCCGGATCGGGAAGTTGTTCCGGATCATGGCGGGAATATCGTACGCGATCGCAATCTTCATGACCTTTTTCGCCGATTTTCTCGTGTTGAGGTTGTTCGGGCCAGCCTACGGCCCAGCAGGTCCGGTCCTGTCGATCCATATATGGGCTTCTGTTTTCGTATTCCTGGGGGTTGCGCGTGGCCCCTGGATCGTGAACGAAGGATTGACGCGGATTTCATTATATAGTGCGCTCGCCGGAGCGGCCATCAACGTGATCCTGAATCTGTTGTTTATCCCCCGCTTCGGTCCGACGGGTGCCGCGATCGCAACGCTCCTGTCTTACGCATTTTCGGCCTTCTTCTTTAACGCCTTCCTGCGCGCAACAAGGAGGATCTTTTCCATGCAATTATCCGCCTTGCTTTTCGTCCCAATGGCGAGACCAAAATGAAGCAACTTCGCGAACGGAAAGATCCTTCCGGAATGTCGAAATTTAAGACATTTTTGGCAAATCACGTCTTGGATATGTTTTCCAGTAGGTCGTACTCGCAGGAAGGCGAGGATATGATTCTCCGAAGGATTTTCGAGCAGAACGCAACTGGATTTTACGTAGACGTCGGTGCATGTCACCCAAGGCGGTGGTCGAACACCTATTTCTTCTACAAGAAAGGCTGGCGCGGAATCAACGTCGAGCCGAACCCGGAAAGCATTCGTCTTTTCGAAGCGCAGAGGTCCCAAGACATCAATCTATCGATGGGAGTATCGACTGTCGCAGCGGAGCGAATGTATTACATGTTCAATGAACCGGCATTGAATACATTCGAAGAGGACTTTACAAAAATGCCATCTCGAAGAAGCGAACGTTATTACCTGGTAGGGAAGATTCCCGTCCGAGTACGTCGATTGGAAGACATATTGGACGAATATCTGCCGAAAGAAAAAAGGATCGATTTCATTTCCATCGATGTCGAAGGCCATGAACTGAGTGTCCTTCAGTCGAACAATTGGGAAAAATATCGCCCCAAATGCCTGCTTGTCGAGGTATTGGATGCGAGCATCCCAATCGTCATACGTTCCACCGTCCATGATTTCATGACCGCTGCGAACTATTCCCTGTACGCAAAAACCGCCAATACCCTATTTTATCTGGACGATTGCAGGTAGCCGCCAAGATGGAATATCCCGGGAGAACCGTCGGTCTTGCACCGATCATTCTGTTTGCCTACAACCGTCTTCGGCACACCCGGAAGACGGTGGAATCCTTGCTCGCCAACGAATTAGCGAACGAAAGCGACCGGAAAGGGTGCCCGCTGGCGATCGCGCAACGGGCAATCGCGTACCCCAACAGGAAGACGACGGGAAAACGAACCATCCGGTATGACCTTCGGTTCTCGTCCCTGTTGAACGATCTATTTCTTTCCCGGAGATCAGACTACAACGTTCCGGGAGAGCTGGCCGCTCTTCCTGTCGGGGCTGACGATCATCATTTATATGAAAATCGACCAGTTGATGCTGGGCGGCATGATCGGAGACAAGGAAGTCGGCGTCTACAGCGCGGCGGTGCGAATTTCCGAAGTGTGGTACTTCATCCCTGTGGCGATCGTATCGTCGGTCGCCCCCAGCATCGTCGAGGCCAAGAAGATCGGAGAGGACCTTTATTACCGCCGGATCGGGCACTCGTTCCGGGTCTTGACGGGAATCGCCTACGGCATCGCGTTCCTCATGGCGGTATTTTCCACCCGGCTGGTGTTGCTGTTGTTCGGACCGGAATACGCGGGAGCCGGAGTCGTCCTTGCGATTCACACATGGGCCGCCGTTTTCGTTTTTCTCGGGGTCGCTCGGGGACCATGGATCCTCAACGAAGGCCTGATGACGCTGTCGTTGTACAGTACAACGGCCGGAGCGGTGGTGAACGTCGTCCTCAATGTGCTTCTGATACCCCGTTTCGGCATAAACGGAGCCGCGATCGCCACCCTCCTTTCCTATGGCGTCTCGGGATTCTTCTTCAACGGGTTCCCGCGCGCAACGAGAACCATCTTCCGGATGCAACTTCGTGCATTGCTTTTCATTCCGATGGCGAAAGAAAAATGAACCCGCGAGAGGCGACCCACACCAGGGGCCGGTTCGAAATCCTTTTCCGAAAACCGGGTAGGAAGCCTTGAAGGTGGGTCCCTCTCGGATTTGGGGAACACTTCTCGCCGCCTGGAGAGCCGCCTGGGCCATTCCGGGAAAGCACAAATGCTGGTTCCTCCTAAAACCGATGGACGCCACACGGTACCTTGAGTTTTCCTATCTGCTCGAGTTCATAGAGAGGGAGAATATCCCGATCGGGACGGTCCTGGACGTTTCCTCCCCCGTGATGATCTCCCACATTCTGGCTCGAAAAGGCTGCGTGGTCGTAAAAACCGACCTGAACCCGGCGGAAGCAAAATACGTCGGCCGATCGCGCAACCTGTCCTTTGAGATCCAAGATGCAAGGCATCTCCCGTACGGGGAAGGTTCTTTCGATCTGGTGGTTTCCATCAGCGTGATCGAGCATATTTACGGGGATTTTTCTGCGGCCGTTGCGGAAATGGTGAGGGTCACGCGGCCTGGCGGTTACGTGTATCTGACCTTTCCGGTTTCCGGGAGGCATGTGGAGGAGTGGGTCGCGGTGGACCTGTATGGCGGCCAGTACCGCGACGGCGAGGACGTCTTTTTCCAATACCGTTTCGGGCCGGACGATTACAGGGGCCTTGTTGAAGGGCTGCCAGACAACGTGGAATTGGCCGAAGCGGACATCTTCTGGGAAAGGAAGGACGGTCTGTACGACGCCCTTGTGGCCCGTTTGCGCAGAAAATGGCGCTGGGCTGCCGCAGCCCATGTGAGAGCCTCCATTCTGAATCTCGTGGTGGGCCCGCGTTTCTTTCTGCCCGATCCCGGCGATTTCGCGGGCTCGCGCCGATTCGGAAATGCTCATTGGGTCCTGAGGGTCAGGGGGGAGGGCAAAAATCAATGAGCACTCCTGGATGCCGTGACCCGAGAAGGATAAAGCCACCAGGACCCAGCACGGAGGAGTGGTATTCCTACGGGCTGGACTGCGGGCAGCATGTGCCGTTCCCGTCCTCGGGCACACTCGAACATCTCGCGGACCATTTCCTCCTGAACCCGCATTCCGATGGGCGAAGTCCCCATTCAAACGCAGAAAGAAAGCCGGGGAAGAGGCGATTTCAGCGTACCATGGGATTCCGTGGGTATCAGGTATAGATGGATGAGCTACGAGGGATATATCCGGTATCGAAACGTCTCGACTTCGGGTAATGATGATTCCATTATCTTCACTTACGACCTGAAGGCGCTTGCGAAATGATCTTTCGGAACGCCCGATGAAGATCTCCCGCGGCGATCTTGCACGCAACG
>CAYWOT010000112.1:0-7722 GCA_964459975.1 uncultured bacterium | reverse complement strand
GTGCGTCACCGGCGTCTCCGGATCGGGCAAGTCGACGCTCGTTCTCGACACGCTGCACCGGGCGCTCGCGCAGAAGATCTACGGCTCCCGGGAGAGGCCCGGGGCGTTCGCGTCCCTTTCCGGGCTGGATCGGGTCGACAAGGTGATCCACATCGACCAGTCGCCGATCGGCCGGACCCCCCGGTCGAACCCCGCGACCTACTCGGGCGCCTTCACCCCCATCCGCGACCTGTTCGCGATGCTCCCCGAGAGCAAGGCGCGCGGCTACCGGGCCGGGCGGTACTCTTTCAACGTCAAGGGTGGCCGGTGCGAGGCGTGCGAGGGGGACGGGATCATCAAGATCGAGATGCATTTCATGCCCGACGTCTACGTGACGTGCGAGGTGTGCCGGGGAAAGCGGTACAACCGGGACACGCTCGAGATTGCCTACAAGGGCAAGTCGATCGCCGACGTGCTCGACATGACCGTGGACCAGGCGCTGGCCTTTTTCGAGACCATCCCGGCGATCCGCCAGAAGCTCTCCACCCTCTCCCGGGTGGGGCTCGGCTACATCCGGCTCGGCCAGTCCGCCACGACCCTTTCCGGCGGGGAAGCCCAGCGGGTGAAGCTGGCGAAGGAGCTCTCGAGGCGCGCCACGGGCAGGACCGTCTACCTGCTGGACGAGCCGACCACCGGCCTGCACTTCGACGACATCCGGAAGCTGCTCGCGGTGCTCCAGATGTTCGCGCAATCGGGGAACACCGTGATCATCATCGAGCACAATCTCGACGTGATCAAGACGGCCGACTACCTGATCGACCTGGGGCCCGAAGGCGGAGACGGCGGAGGAGAGGTGGTGGCGACGGGCACTCCCGAGGAGGTGGCGGAGAACCCGCGCTCCCATACGGGGCGGTTCCTGCGGAAGGTCCTGGGGCGCACCGAGAGACGGCGGGCGCTGGGCTAGCAGATCGAGCCGGCGGGGCGTCCTTTCCTTACCCGTCCTGCTCAGCGTCCGGGGCGGGAGCCGGCGCCGCGTCGGGGACGAGTCTGCGCTGCTGCTCCTCGTCGAACAGGTATTCCACTTCCTTGCGCACGGCGTCGAGGATCGGCCGGGTGCGGTTGCGCTTCTTCATGCACCAGAGGCTCTTCATGTCCTCGTCGACGGTGAGCTCCCCGTCGGACACGACGAGCGGGAACATGATGCAGAACCTCGGTTTGATCGCCCATTCGTGGAGGCCCGCCTCGAGAGCGCCTTTTTGCAGGGCACAGCCGTGGTCGGGATGGAAAAAGGCGCACGCGCCGGCAACCTCCTGCGTCTCGACGGCGATGCCGCTCGGGCAGTCCGGATCCCTGGTCGTCTTGCCGAACCAGGTCTCGGGCGACTGCGCCTCCGGACGGAGGTAGGGGGTGAACAGATCCCGGTTCGCGAGGATGACCTCCCGTTCTTCGATGTCCGCCCAGACGCCGAACCGGCAGCACCGGCTCCGGCACAGGTCGAGGCGGCAGCGCTCGGGGAACTTCGCGGAATGGACAAGCGGATCGATCTTCATGGCAACGCACTATACCACGAACGACCGGATGAGAAGTGTTCCTTTTTGCAAAATGATTGAGGTAACCGTTTTTCTCGCATGCAAGGCTGAGGGTGTATTCGGTCCGAATGCGGGCCGGCGAAACGCGAAAACAAGAGGCGTTATTGAACTTAGCCGGATCTGTGTGACAAATTTCGGCGGTGAAAGCCAGGAAATCGCCCCTTTTGCGCGTCAGGACTTTGGCGGCCATTTCGGCTGCTTTTCGAAAAGCCGTTTGTTTTCAGTCACTTACAAAATTGAAACGGAATGGCACGCCAATTGCCTGACGGTTCCCCGTCGCTTGCTTACCAAAAACCCCCTTGAAAACGAGGGAGAACCGGGGAGGAGAGAAAAGAATGAGAAAGTGGATTGCGATGGTGGCGGCCGTACTGATGGTCGTGGCGGCGGGCACGGCGATGGCGGATACGACTACGGTCCAGGTGTCGGCAACGGTCGAAGGAACGTGCTTGTTCAGTGGCACGGGAACCCTTGCGTTCGGCGTTCTCCCGACAGACGGAACCGGAGCAACTACTAATACTAGTGTTGCTTTCACATGTAGCAACGGTACGACCTATCAAATTACTGACGACCGAGGGCTGCACGAGGATGCTACGAGTCCTCGGATGAGTAGCACCACGCTGGGGACGCCCGCATACATCCCCTATACGATCAGCTACAGCGCCACGGGACAGGGGACTGGCACCCCGGCGTCGTTGAGCATCACCGGTAACGTGCCGGCCGGCTTTTATACGACGCAAGGTCCGGATATCTACGAAGACACGGTGACGCTTACCATCCTTCCGTAGGCGTTTCGTGAAGCGACTCCTGAAGGACATGGAACGGAGAAGGGGTGACCGTGCGGTCACCCCTTCTCCATTTTCGCCTGGATTTCTGGAACGGACTACTTCCCGGATCGCCGCATTGCTGTTTCTTCTCCTCCTTTCGGGATCCATCTGCAGCGCCGGGACGGCGACGATTTCCGTGAGCGCGACGATACCGTCAGGCGGCTTCTGCTGGTTCACCACGAACAATGCGACCTTGACGTTCGGGACTCTTGACCCGGCAAATGCCGTGGACGCGCACGCGAGCACGACGGTGAACTTCCGCTGTCTCGGTTTTCCTTCGGTGACCTACTACGTGGACGACGACGACGGCCTCTATGAGACTGGCCCCGACGCGAATCGGATGCGGCATGCAAGCCTCCCGCAATATTTGCCCTACAGCATGGACGTAAGCCCCCGCACCGCCACGATCTCCTGGAGTCCGTTCAGCTTGCGCACGCTTGCCGTTTCCGGCACCGTTCGCGGAGCTGACTACCAGGGAGCTTTTCCGGGGAACTACGCCGACGCGGTGGTCCTGACGATCGTTCCGTAAGCCCTCGCCGCAAGGCCCGGGCAAAACTCCTCCGGTTTAAGATTTTCTTTTCCCACACCGAACAGTACGGTAGCCGTGCGAGATCCATCACGCGGAGTTGCCGTGGAGTCATTCCAGGAAGTCGTGGAATCGAAATGGGAAACTCTCCCCCGGCGTCGGCTCGGGCAGGTGCTGGTGGGAGGGGATTTCCTCTCGAGCGACGCCTTGGACGATGCCTTGCGCGAGCAAAAGCGGACCAGGGAGCGTCTGGGAGAAATCCTCCTGCGGACGGGGGCGTTGGACACGGCGGATCTCTCCGCCGCGCGGTACACCCAGACGGCGCTGAGGTCTGTCGGCGACGCCGTGCGGGCGGCGGGAGGCGATCGCCGCCCACTCGGAGAGCTGCTTCTCGACGCCAAGCGGATCGGCGCGGGGCAGCTCGATGCCGCGCTGATCGAGCAGCGCCGGGCGGGGGGCAAGCTCGGCGAGATCCTGGTCCGCCGCGGACTGCTCACCTCGGGCGAGCTCGAGGCACTCCTTTCCTTCCAGCTGCATCAAAATGGCAGGGCCCCGCTCTCGGAGCGGTTCCGCCTCGGCGAGATCCTGGTCGCGAGCGGCCAGATCTCGCGGGAACAGCTCGACCGAGCGCTGGCCCGGCAGAAAACAACGAAGAAGAAGATCGGTGAGCTGCTGGTGGAAGCGGGCGACGTCCAGTCCCATCAGGTGACGCGGGGGCTTACGCTCCAGCGGAAGCTGATGACCGCCGCGCTTGCGGCGGCGTTGTCGTTCGCCACGGCCGCGTCCGTCCATGCGGGCCGCAACAACAGCGCGGCGCATTCCAGCAGCGCACGCATCACGGTTACCGCAACGATTGCCGACCGGACCATGCTCCGGATCGACCATCAGGCCGCAACACTCGTCATCACCGACGCCGATATCTCCCGGGGCTACGTCGACGTGCCCGCCGCGTCCCGCGTGGAAGTGCGCAACAACAACCCGCAGGGGTACCTCCTGGTATTCCAGCCGGTAGACCGCACGGGCGGGATGTTCCGGGAAGTGCGCGTCCAGGGATTGGGAAGGGAAGTCGAGATCAGGCCGGGGGGAGGGTTCGTCCCGCAGCCTTATGCACGGATCCCGGTGACGATGGAGCTCGGATATCGGTTCGTGCTGGGGAAGGATGCTTTGCCCGGTACGTACGCCTGGCCGTTTTCCATCTCCGCGCGGCCGTTCTGAATAGCGCGCTGACTGAAATACCTTTACCTTCAGGACGCTTCTGGTATGGTAGAGCGAAAAAAGCTTTGCCATTCCTAGGGTAAGGAGTGTCATGCGTTTCCCGCGATTGGTTTCCCTCGTCCTTCCCCTTTTCTTTCTGCTTCCACCCTCGCTTTCCTTCGCCGGCACGTGGAGGGTGGCCCCGATCCGGCTGGAACTCGGCAAGGCGGCGCGTACCGGTGTGATCAAGGTGATCAACGATGCCGACGACCGGCTCCAGGTGCAGATGAACGCGTTTGAATGGACCGAGGGCCCGGACGGCAAGGACCACTACGCGGAGACCAAGGACCTCCTCTTCTTCCCGAAGATCATGGTTTTTCAGAAAAAGGAAGAACGGATCCTGCGGGTGGGGATCCGGATGCCCGCCGTGGCGACGGAAAAGGCGTACCGGTTGTACATCGAGGAGATTCCGTCGCCTTCGAAGGCAAAGGGGACGAGCGTCGCGATCGCCATCCGGTTCGGCGTTCCCATATTCGTCGAACCCCTCAAGGCGGAGGCGAGGGGAGAGATCGAATCGATCGGGATGGACAACGGAGTTCTCGCCGCAAAGGTGAAAAATCCCGGCAACGTGCACTTCACCATCCAGTCGATCGTAGTCAAGGGGAACAGCAAGAGTGGTGAAGAGCTCTTCTCGAAGGAGTTGAGCGGCTGGTACCTGCTCGCCGGTGCCTCCCGCCTGTACTCGACGAAAATCCCGCCGGACAAGTGCCGGACTACGGCGACGATCGACGTCGAGGTGAAGGCCGACCGGTTTACGCTTCCCGGGAAGCTGAACGTGGACCGCTCGATGTGCGAAAAATAACCGGCCGTCGGCAGCATGCCGATAGATGAGAGCGTCCCGACTTCCGGTATCCATCGTTTTAGTCTTCGTGCTGCTGGTGTCGTGGCCCCTTTCCGCGAAAGCGATGGAGACGATCGTTGTCGAGGTGGTCCTCAACGGGCAGGCAAAAGGAGAGTACTTCGTAGGGATCACGAAGGACCACGACTTCCTGGTGAGGGAGAAGGACCTCCGGGCAATCGGGTTCCGCAGACTACCCGGTCGGGCTACCGAAATCGGGGGCGAGCCATACGTCTCCCTCCGGTCGATGGACGGAGTGACCTTCGTCTTCGACGAGAAAAACCTTGCCCTGGAGATCACCGCGCCGCCGGATCTTCTCCCGAAACATACGATCGATCTTGCGGCGCTCCGGCATCGCAACGTCCTCTACCCGACCGACACGAGTGCCTTTCTCAACTACCGGCTCGACTATTTCGGCGGGGACTCCCTCGACTTTCGCTCCTTCGACGCGACCACCGAGCTGGGGTTCCGAAAAGGCGGCTTTTTGTTCCTCACCGACTCAACGTACACCCGGACGCCCGACGACGACTCCTTCGTGCGGCTCATGAGCAGCTTGACCTACGACCGGAGGGAACAAAAGCAGCGGCTCATCCTGGGGGACGTCGCGGTGTCCACGGGCGACCTCGGCGGCAGCGCGATCCTCGGGGGGCTAAGCTTCTCCAAGGTGTACCGGATCGACCCGTACTTCATCTCGTATCCGACGGCGGGCTTCTCCGGCCTGGTGTCGCTGCCGTCGGACGTGGACGTGTACGTGAACGGAACGCGCGTCCGGAGGGAGAGACTTTCGCCCGGAGCGTTCGATCTGCGCGATCTCTCGTATTACGGAGGGGTGGGGACCGTCTCCGTGGTGATCCAGGACGCGTTCGGAAGGACGGAGGGACTCTACCACCCCTTCTATTTCACGACCGACGTGCTGCGGGAGGGGCTCCACGATTACAGTTACAACGCCGGGTTCCTCCGGGAAGAGTATGGGGCCAAGAGCAACGAATACGGCGAGGCGGCGTTCTCTGCGTTCCACCGGTACGGAGTCTCCAACCGCCTGACCGCGGGCTTCCACACGGAAGGCGCAGGCAGCCGGTACAACCTGGGGCCCCAGGTGACCTATCTTCTCCCGTGGGACGTTGGGATCGTCTCCCTGTCTCTTTCGGGGAGTCTCAACGAAGGGCGGGCGGGCGGCGCCGCCTTGGCGTCCTATTCGTATGAAGACCACCGTGTAAGCGCACGGGTCTTGCTGAAAGGGTACTCGAAGGAGTACGCCACGATCGCGGAGGTGGACGAAGCGCAGAAGACGAAATATGAGACGGCCGCCGGCCTCGGCTACGGGACGAGGGAGCTCGGAAATATCTCGGCGGACGTGGACACCGTGGCCCGGTATCTCGGCGAAGACCGGACGACCGCTTCCCTGACCTATTCGCGCAACCTGCGAAGGGATCTTCGGCTCTACGCGTCCGCCAGGCGCATTTGGGACGAGGAACGCGCGAACCAGTTCTTCGTCGGACTGACGTACTATCCCTGGCAACGCGTATCGGCTTCGGTCGACTACCGGAGGGAAGACGGTGTGAACAAAGAGGAGGTTCTGGTTCAGAACAGTCCGCCCGTGGGAGAAGGCTTAGGCTTCCGGGGATCGCTGGAGCGGGACGATTCCCCCGACGGATCGTCGACCATCGTGAACCCCTTCATCCAGTACAACACGAAATACGCTATCCTCACGGGCGAGTACCGGGGGCAGTTCCGGGACGAGGGCAGAAGCGACCAGAGCTACAACTTCTCCGCCTCGGGGGGAATCGCCTATGTCGGCAGGACGATCGGTCTCAGCCGGCCGATCACCGACAGCTTCGGGCTCGTCGAAGTGGGAAATCTCCAGGGCGTGCGGGTCTACCGGAACAACCAGGAGATCGGCCGGACCGACGCCAAGGGCAAGGTCTTCGTCCCGAACATGGGCTCGTACTACGAGAACCAGCTCTCGATCAACGACAAGGACGTCCCGATCGACTACTCCATTTCCGAGGTAATGCGATATGTCTCTCCGCCGCTGCGGGGCGGAGCGGTCGTCTCGTTCCCCGTGAAGAAGTTCCAGGCGATCTCGGGGTACCTCAAGGTCCGGGTGGACGGAACGGTCAAGCCGGTGGAATATGTCGAGGCGACGATGCAGGTCGGCGGGAAGGAGGTCACCTTCCCGACCGGCAAAGGCGGCGAGATCTACCTGGAGAACATCCCGCCGGGGACGTATGCGGCGGTGTTCCCCTACAAGGAAAAAACCTGTACCGTAAAGATCACGATCCCGGTGAGCAAGGAAACCCTTATCGACCTCGGGGTGCTTGGCTGTGAAGACGTCCGTTAAATGCGGTCTCGCACTCCTCCTGTTTTTCCCGGCCTGGCAGGCGCGGGCCATGTGCAACGTGTCGGCGACAAGCGTTGCCTTCGGCGCGTACGACGTCTTCTCCCAGGTTCCCCTCGACTCCACGGGCACGGTCACCGTGTCGTGCGACGAGGTCCCCCCGCCCGATCCGGTCATCTCGATCGGGCCGAGCGGCAACTCGGGAGGCTTTTTCCCGCGGAAGATGCGGCGGGCCGGCGGCGCCGACACGCTCGACTACAACCTCTTTCTCGACCCCTCCATGTCCCGGGTCTGGGGGGACGGAACCGGGGGTACGATGACCGTGCAGCTCAAGAACGTCCACCGGCAAAAGCCTCCCGTGGTCACGACGATTT
>CAYWOT010000111.1:0-7726 GCA_964459975.1 uncultured bacterium | reverse complement strand
GACGTTTTTCCGAAGCGAGCTCTACCGCAACCTGGCGGAAAACCGCAGCCGGATCGCTCGGATGGCCGCCGAAAAATACTCCTGGAAAAAGATCGGGGAGAAGACCTGCGCGGTCTATAATGCCCTGACGTGAAGGCGGCGCACGGTCATCCGCCCGCGGCCCGACCGCGCGCTTCAAGCGGCGCCGATTGCGGAAACGACGCAAGGGGTGGCTCTCTCGATGGGAACGAGACGATGACGAAAGACACGGTCGAAGTCAGCGGAATACCCGTCTCCTGCCTGGCGTTCGAGGAGGTCCTGGCGGAAATGGACCGTATCATCACGGGCCGGTCTCCGGGACACTACATTTCCATTACCAACACCGAATCGATGTACCACGCCCTCCGGATTCCGGAGCATTTGCGGTATGTCCGGGGAGCGGATTTCTCCCTCTGCGACGGGATCGGCTCGGTGATTGCGGGGGTCGCCTGGGGGCACAGGATCCCGCGAAGGAACGGACCGATCCTGATGCTCAAGGCGTGCGAATACGGGGTGAGCCGTGGATGGAGACATTTCTTCTACGGCGGCAAGGAAGACGTCGCCGATCTCATGGCGGAAAAGCTGACGAGACGATATCCGGGCCTCCGCGTTGTCGGCACCTATTGCCCTCCGTTCCGTCCTCTGAGTCCGGAGGAGGATGACGACGTGCTCCGGCTCATCCGCGAATCGAAGGCCGACATCGTCTGGGTGGGCCTGGGCCTTCTGAAACAGGAGCAGTGGGTGGCGGATCACCTCGCCGGAGCCCGGGTGCCCTGGATGGTCGGCGTAGGCGCGGCCTTCGATTACCATGCCGGAACGGTCCGGTGGGCCCCGGCGTGGATGCAGGCGATCGGCATGGAATGGCTCTACCGCTTGATCCTGCAGCCGCGCCTCCGAGCCCGGAGATACTACTGGTCCTTCTACTTCATGTTCCAGTCGATCGGCCAGGCGGTGATGGAGCGGTTCCGCGGGCATGAAACGCCCAACGGAAGGAGACGAGGACAATGATCCGAGCAGGCATCGTGGGACTTGGGAAAATGGGCATATCGCACTGCGCCATCGTGAAGGCCCATCCCGAGATCGAGCTGGTCGCCCTCTGCGACACGTCGAGACTCGTGCTCGGCGCCTTCGAAAGATACACGGGCGTCCAGTGTTTCCGGGATTACCGCGCGATGATCGACCGGGCCGGTCTGGATTGCCTGATTGTCGCGACCCCCACCTCCCTGCATGCGGAGGTCGCCAGGTACGCGATGGCGCGGAACATCCATCTCTTCGTCGAAAAGCCGTTCTGCCTTCGGCTCGAAGAGGGCCGGGAACTGGTGGAATTGGCGGCGCGGCACGGCCTGGTGAACCAGGTCGGGTATCACAACCGGTTCATCGGAGTATTCCAGGAGACAAAAAGGTTTCTGGAGAAGGGCGTCATCGGGGACGTCTATCACGTCCTTGGGGAAGCGTACGGCCAGGTGGTGGTTCGGGAAAAGGCGGCGACCTGGCGGTCAAGCAAGTCCGAGGGCGGAGGGTGCCTGTACGACTATGCCGCGCACGTGATCGATCTCGTCAACTATTTCCTGGGGCCTGCAGACCGGGTCGCCGGGACGATCCTCAAGAAGATCTATTCCCGGGACGTCGACGATGCCGTGTATTCCAGCCTTTTCTACCGAAACGGAACGAGCGCGCAGCTGTCGGTCAACTGGAGCGACGAGAGCTTTCGGAAGATGTCGACGCAGATTGCGATTTTCGGCAAAAACGGCAAGATCGTCGCCGACAGGCAGGAGTGCAAGGTCTTCCTGAAGGACGGAGCCAAGACGAACGGCATGGCCGAGGGCTGGAACATGCTCTATACGACGAGCCTGACGGAGCCGGTCTGGTACTACCTGCGCGGAGAGGAGTATTCGGCCCAGATCGACTATTTCGTCGGATGCATCCGGGACGGCCGAAAGGAGAACGTCAACTCGTTCGAAAGCGCCCTTCAGACGGACCGGATCATCGGTCTGCTCCAAAAAGACGCCACGAGGGAAACGTGACATGGACAGAATTCTCTTTGGGGACAATCAGTTCTTCGCGGTCAATCACATGTCGGAAGAGAAGGCGCGGGCCCAAGCCCTGCGCTTCAAGGACACGAAGGACATCATCGCCGTGCTGGACATCGCGTACGATCTCGGGATCAAGACCTTCATGTGCACAACCCATGACCGGATCGCCCTCGTCTGCGACCATATCCGGAGTCATCCCGCCCGATACGCGGATTTCAAGTTCTATCCCTGCATGCCGTATGCGCACAAATACGCGAACGCCGTGTCCCAGATCGGAGTGATGGGGACGCTGAAGCGATTCGCTCCCGGAGGCATGGTCGAAACCGTGTTCCGGGGCGGCATGGCGGCCGCCAAGCAGGACTTCGTGTCGCTGATGAAGCTCCTGGTCGACGCGGAGATGAAGATGTTTCACGGGCTCAATACCGAGGTCATCTTCCTGCAGAACATCGTCACGGATCTGCTCCTGGGACTCGGCATGAACGATTTCTTCGTCGCGTTTTCCAGGCACATCCGGGAAACATACCGTGCCGAGGCCGGTTTCATCACCATGAACCTGCCCCGGCTGCTGGATGTCCTCGAAGCATCCGGCCTGGAGAATCCGATCATCTGCAGCAACGTCAACAAGATCGGGTTCCGGATGTGCGGCGGCATCGAGGCGTACGAACGTACCATTCGGGAGAGGAGCTTCCGGCCGATCGCGATGTCGGTGCTGGCCTCCGGTGCGATTCCCCCGAGGGAAGCCCTGGAATACGTGTGCGGGCTGGAACGGATCGAATCGATCGTCTTCGGAGCCTCCAGCAGGGGCCATATCAAGGAGACGAAGGATCTGATCGACAAGTTGACGCCGCAGCCCTCGTGACGGGTTACGCCGGCCGGGCCGCCGTCTCGAGCCGAGAGGAGACCCAGCGGAACAGGCAGGCGCCGAGTGCCGCCCCCAGGATGTTGGTCGCCACGTCGGTCAGGGACGAGACCCGGCTGGGAAGGAGGACCTGCAGCAGCTCGATCGCCACGCTCGTGCATCCGGCGATCAGGACGACGCGGAGGATCTGGGGGCGGCCCGATGAACCGCCTGCCCGGTGCGACCGTGCGGCCAGAACGAATCCGAACGGCAGGAACCCCAGGATGTTGACCAACACGTCGGCTACGAACGGACGGCCGAAATGCTCTTCCCGCCAAGGAGGGCGGAGAATGGTCCTCGTGAGCGGAGCGAAGATCTTCGGGACTGCGAGATCGAACCGGGGGTCCGACGCGTTTCGGGGTGCGCCTCCGTTGAGGTCGGCGAACCGGTAGAGCAGAGCGGGCCCCGGCTCGGGCGGACGAGGCGGGGAACCGCCTCCGGCCCAGTCCCGGACGTGGCGGCGGACCTCGCCCGCCGACAACGCCCGATCGTACGAAGCGAGGAACAACAGGTCCCCCTCCCACGGCTCGCGGCCTGTCGGGGAATTGCCCAGGACAAGCTTTCCCGCACCGGACGGTCCGGACGGCAGAAGCGGGAAGTCCTCGGCGACCTTCACCGGTCTTCCGTCGACATAGACTACGGTAGTTGCGCCCTTCGAGACGACCGTAAGAAAACTTGCGACGTTTTTCCGAAGGACTCCCTTGACGCTGATCTCGGGGGAACCGAAGGGCAGATTGCTTCCCTGTGGATCGCTCCGAAGGATCAGGTTGGATTTCCACTGTGCGATGGTGAACAGCTGGCGGTTGCCGTCGGTGCACAGCGTGAAGATCTGCGCCAGGGAGAAACGGGACTCGCGCCCGGGCCGGACGACCAGTTCGATGGCGACGGGCCTTCCGGGGCGGATGGCTCCTCGGGGACCGAACACGTCGGCGGCGCTGTAGGCGATCCCCAGGCGGCCGAAACGGATCCCCGCCTCGCCATGCAGCGGCGCGACGTCGTTCTTCGGGAGAAAATCGAACGGCCAGAGCCCCGCGACCAGAATTGCGGCGGACATGGCCAGGCATGCGAGAAGAACGCCCCGATCCCATCCGGGGTGCCGCGTGGCGTTCATTGCGTTCCCCTTCCCTCCTTCCGACACCTTCACTATACCCGTTTGTTCCCCGTCTCGTGATCGTGAGCGCGAAGCCCGCCAATTGCCGTCGGCGGCAAACGACGGCGACGCGTCGTCATCTTTCAACGCCAGGGCGGCGGAGTTGCGTCGCGGTGGGGGGCGGGCCAGGCCGGATGGGGATGGGCGATTCGGAGAAAAGACGAGGGAAACCATGCGAAAAGCCGGTATATTGGCGAAGAAATATCCGAAATACGGTAATACATTTCTCTTTTTGCGGCAACTCGTCGCTGCCATTCCAAGACAATGTGAGAAATATTCCTGACGAAGACCAAGGAGTTAGATCACCTTTGGATAATTAAGAACGATTCGTGGCACATAAGTTGAAGCAGTGATTTTTCAAGTGAACTTTGACACCCCCCGCGGTCGGGGGGTCCCGCAGCGGAACGCGGGCACGGAACGGGGGATCGGGAGCGAGATCATGAGGTTACAGGCGGGCACAGCGCAGAATCGGGTCCCCGGCGACATCCTGTCTTCCGGCGAGTTTTCGCGAATTCTCGCACAGGAAAGGGAGCGAGCCGACCGGTCGGGGCAGGGATTTGCCCTCGTTCTGTTCGAGGTCGGAGAGGCGGGAGGGCGCAACGGCGCCGGTCGCGTCCCGGTCGAACACGTCGTCGCCAGGCGAGCGCGCGCCGTCGACGAAATCGGCTGGTTCCGGGAGGGCATCCTGGGCGCGGCCCTCGCAGGCGCGACGGCGCCGGGAGCGCGGAAGTTCGCCCGCGACGCGGTCGGCTGCATGCCGGGAGAGGTCACCCCGCCGGTCTGCCGGATCTATGCCTACCCCGGAGACGCTCCGCTGCCCGCTGACGTCGAGTGGGATGCGGGAACGGGCGGGGAGCTCCGCGAAGGAGCGGTCCCGCCCGAGCCGGGGGGCGACGAGTTGCCGGCGAGCCAGCGAGCCGAGGGAGTGGAGTCGGTGTTCTGCCGCCCCATGCCGCGCTGGAAGCGGTGTGTCGACCTCGGCGGGGCGATCGTAGGGCTTCTCGTTCTGTCGCCCGTCTTCCTCCTGATCGCGGCCTTCATCAAGTGCGTGTCGCCCGGCCCGGTCTTTTATCGTCAGGACCGGATCGGGTACCGGGGAAGACGGTTCTCCTTCTGGAAATTCCGGACCATGCACCCAGGAAACGACGATACCGTTCACAAGGAGCATTTCCGCCGGCTGATCGCGGCGGACTCGGCGATGAGCAAGCTCGATGACGCGCAGGACCGGCGAATCATTCCCTTCGGGAACTTCCTTCGGTGTGCGTGCGTCGACGAGCTTCCCCAGCTGATCAACGTCCTTCGCGGGGAGATGAGCCTCGTCGGACCGAGACCCTGCCTTCCCTACGAGGCGGAGCACTACCTCCGGTGGCATGCGAGGCGGTTCGACGCGGTCCCCGGAATGACGGGTCTCTGGCAGGTCAGCGGGAAGAACAGCCTGTCCTTCAAGCAGATGATCCGTCTCGACATCCGGTATTCGCGGAATCTGTCGCCGTGGCTCGACCTGAAGATCCTTTTCTACACCGTCCCGGCGATTCTGGGAATGGTGTCCAAGCTCCTGGCGACGGCGTTCCGTCCCGAGCGGGCGGGAGGTCGATTTCCTGCGCAAGGACGGGAGGTTGCCATAGGCGACCTCCCGGGAGCGCGGGAAACCGTTTCCCCGTCCGGGCATCTCACCGGGCGATCTGTTGTTCCCTACGGGCCCTGTCGGAACGCGGAGGAGCAGAGCTACCGCGTGGCAGCGCAGCGGACAGAGGGCGGGCAATTCGGACACTCAACCGACGAACGCGGGTAGAGAAATCGGAGGAAGGGCGAGCCATGAACGAAACGCTGCAGCAGATCGCCGTCGTGGGATGCGGTTACTGGGGACCCAATCTCGTTCGGAACTTCGCGTCCGTCGGGGAGGGCTGCCGGGTGAAATACGTCTGCGATACGAGCGAGGAGCGTCTGGCGCACATGAAACGGCTCTTTCCCTCGGTAATCGCCACGACCGACTTCCGGGACCTGGAAAGCGACGCGGAGCTCGACGCCATTGCCGTCGCCACCCCGGTCCGGTTCCATCACGAGCTGGCGAGGCGGAGCCTGCTGGCGGGGAAGCACACGTTGATCGAGAAGCCGATGGCGATGTCGTCGGAACAGTGCTCGGACCTCGTGCACCTTGCGGCGCTGCGCAAACTGACGCTCCTGGTGGACCACACCTTCATCTACTCGACGCCGGTCCGGCGAATCAAGGAGATCATCGAGTCGGGAGAGATCGGCGAGATCCAGTACATCAGCTCCCGGCGCCTCAACCTCGGGCTGTTCCAGCAGGATATCAACGTGACGTGGGACCTCGCACCGCACGATATCTCCATCATCCTCTATCTCATGGGGAAACTCCCGGTGGCGGTCAACTGCCAGGGGATGGCGCACATCGATCCGAACGTCGAGGACGTGACGAACCTCTCCCTTCAGTTCGAGAGCGGGGGATTCGGCATGGTGCACAGCAGCTGGCTCGATCCCAACAAGGTTCGCGAAATGATCATCGTCGGCAGCCGGCAGATGATCGTCTACAACGACAACGTGCCTCTCGAAAAGATCAAGGTCTACGACAAGCGGGTTGAGGCGCCGCCTCATTACGACACGTTCGCCGAATTCCACTACGCGTACCATTACGGCGACGCCTCCATTCCCTATCTTCGTCAGGTCGAGCCCCTCAAGGTCGAAGTCCAGCATTTCCTGGATTGCATTCGGACCGGCCAGACTCCCGAGACTTCGGGCCTCGCGGGGCTGCAGGTCGTCCAGATCCTGGAGGCGGCGTCCCGGTCCCTCAAGGCCGACGGCGCGAAGATCGCCATCGATGTCGGCCTGGGCAAAAGGGCGATCGCGGCCTGACCGCAGGAAGGCGGACCTTCGGGCCGCCGGAGAGGGATCGCAATGGCTGACGGGCAGTCGCCTGCACTGCGAAGGATCGCACCGGACGTTCGTCTCGGAAAAGGCGTGACGATCTACGATTTCGTGAACCTCTATGGTTGCGAAATCGGGGACAACACGAGAATCGGGACGTTCGTCGAAGTGCAAAAGGGCGTCAAGATCGGGAAGAACTGCAAGATCTCGAGCCACACCTTCATCTGCGAGGGGGTCACGATCGAGGACGACGTCTTCATCAGCCACAATGTGACCTTCATCAACGACATGTACCCTCGCGCCACCGTCGAAGGGGGCGGCCTGCAGACCGAACGGGACTGGGTCTGCGTTCCGACCCTGGTTCGGACCGGGGCGTCCGTGGGCTCGAGCGTGACGCTGCTGGCGGGGGTGACCATCGGGGAGCGGGCGATCGTCGGGGCGGGAAGCGTCGTCACCCGGGACGTGCCTCCGGACACGATCGTCGCGGGCAACCCCGCCCGCGTTCTGCGGAAAATCGGCGAGGAGAAGCCGTCGTGAAAGTTCCCTTCCTGGATCTGGGGCGACAGTACCGGTCCATCAAGGACGAGGTTGCCGGGGCGATCCAGGAGGTGCTCGACCGGACGGCGTTCGTCGACGGACCGTTCGTCGCGCGGTTCGAGAAGGAGTTCGCCGCCTTCTGCGGAACGAAGTACGCCGTCGGAGTGGGCAGCGGCACGGAGGCCATCTGGATGTCCCTCCTTGCCT
>CAYWOT010000110.1:0-7836 GCA_964459975.1 uncultured bacterium | reverse complement strand
TTTTTTTGAGCCACGCCGACATCTTCTGCCCGCTCAAGCTCCCCCGCCCGTTGCCGCCCGCCACGCGCCGGCCCTGGATTCCGTTCTCGATCAGGAACTCCCGGTAGGAAGCGTCGTCCTTGAGATACGTCATCCCCTTCCCTCTGCGAACGCCGTACAGGGGGGGCTGGGCGATGAAGATGCTCCCGTTGGCAATGAGCTCCTGCATATGGCGGAAGAAAAACGTAAGCAGAAGCGTCCGGATGTGGGCGCCGTCGACGTCCGCGTCGGTCATGATGATCACCTTGCCGTACCGGAGGCGCGCGGGGTCGAAGTCCTCTTTCCCGATCCCCGTGCCCAGGGCCGTGATCATCGTTCGGATCTCCTGCGAGGAGAGCATCTTGTCGATACGCGCCTTCTCGACGTTCAGGATCTTGCCCTTGAGCGGAAGGATGGCCTGGTAGCGGCGATCGCGAGCCTGCTTGGCCGAGCCGCCCGCCGAGTCCCCTTCCACCAGGAACAGCTCGCACCGGGTCGGATCGGTCTCCTGGCAGTCGGCAAGCTTGCCGGGAAGCCCCGCCGAGTCCAGCGCCCCCTTGCGCCTGGCGAGCTCCTTGGCCTTCCGCGCGGCGTCGCGCGCGCGGGCGGCCTCGAACGCCTTCTCTACGATCTTTTTGGCGACCGCCGGCGTCTCCTCGAAGAAGGTTGCAAGTTTCTCGTAGACCAGCGAGTCGACGATGCCTTTCACCTCGCTGTTTCCGAGGCGGTGCTTCGTCTGCCCCTCGAACTGCGGCTCGGGCACCTTGACCGAGATCACGGCGGTCAGGCCCTCGCGCAGATCGTCGCCGGTCAGGTTTTCCTTGACGCCTTTGAGGAGGTTTCCCTTCTGCGCGTACTGATTCACCGCCCGCGTCAGGGCCGAGCGGAAGCCGATCAGGTGCGTTCCGCCGTCGTGGGTGTTGATGTTGTTCGCGAACGCGAAGACCGTCTCCTGGTAGGAGTCGTTGTACTGGAGCGCGACCTCGGCCAGGACCGAGTCCTTCTCCCCTTCCACGAAGATCGGTTTGGGGTGGAGCGCCGTCTTGCTCCGGTTCAGGTGCTGGACGAAGGAGCCGATCCCGCCTTTGTACTGGAAGTCGTGGGACTTGCCGGTGCGCTCGTCCAGGATCGTGATCTTCAACCCCGCATTGAGGAAGGACAGCTCCCGGAGGCGCTGCGAGAGGGTGTCGAAGTGGAACTCGGTCTCGGAGAAAACCCCGGAGTCGGGCTTGAACGTGATCCGGGTGCCGCTTCGGCGGGACTTCCCCGTCACGCGCATCGGCTCGGTCGTCTCGCCCCGCGCGAAGACCATCCGGTGGACGGAGCCGTCGCGGCGGATCTCGGCCTCGAGACGCTCCGAGAGCGCGTTGACGACCGAGACGCCGACGCCGTGGAGGCCTCCGGAAACCTTGTACGTCTCCCGGTCGAATTTTCCGCCCGAGTGCAGGACGGTCAGCACCACCTCGGCCGCGGGCTTTCCCTCCCCTTCCATCACATCCACGGGAATGCCGCGCCCGTTGTCGTCGACCGTCACGGAGTTGTCGGGGTGGATCGTCACCGAGATGGCGTCGCAGTGCCCCGCCATCGCCTCGTCGATCGAGTTGTCGACGACCTCGTAGACGAGGTGGTGGAGGCCGTAGACGTCCGTGCTCCCGATGTACATCGCGGGGCGTTTCCGGACCGCCTCCAGGCCCTTTAAAACCTTAATATTCTCGCCGGTATATTCGTCCGCCGCCTCGCGGCTGCGGATGGTATCGCTTGGCCGGTCCGCCATAGGCGCAACATCCTTCATGGGATAAATCGACTTATTATACTATGAAACGGCCGCCGTGGGAAACCGTCGGCCGCCGGGAGGGTCTTCGCAAGGAACCGCTTCGCTACAGGATCCGCATCGGCATGATGATGGCGATGTAATCTTTTGCCGTCGCGGGCTTGACCACCACCTGGGACACGTCGTCCTTGAGTTCCATGTGGACGGCGTCCTCCGCGATCCCGCCCAGCGCATCCTGGAGATAGCGGCCGTTAAACCCCACCTTGACCGGCTCGCCTTCGTATTCGATCGCGAGCAGGTCGCGAGCCTCTCCTAAGTCCGGACTGTTCGTGGAGACCTCGAGCTGCTTGCCCGAGAAAGCAAGGCGGATGCTGTTCACCTTGTCGGGGGCCATCACGCTTACGCGCTTCAGGACGTCCAGGAACGGGGCGCGCGGCACGGCCGCCACGATCCGGTTGTCCTTCGGTACGACCTGCTGGTAGTCGGGAAACTCCGCGTCGAGAAGCCGCACCCACACCTCCGTGTCCCCTTTTCCGGCAAACAGGAACTTGTCGGTCGAGGCCAGCGCCAGCGAGCCCGGGCCCGCCTCGGCCAGCCTCCGGATCTCGATCAGGCCCTTGCGAGGGACCAGGACGCGCCGGGTTCCCAGGAGGTCGCCCAGGTTCGGCGCCTCGCCATCGGCGATCGCCAGGCGGTGGCCGTCGGTGGCCACCATCCGAAGCACCGTCTTCCCTCCCTCGTCCCGCTTCTCGAGGAGCACGCCCGAGAGGTTGTACCGGGTCTCGTCCCCGGTAGCGAACGCGCTTACCCGGTCGACCAGCTTCCGGAATGTCTCGGGGTCCACGCCCACGGGCTCGTCTTTCGGTTTCTCCGGCATCTCCGGGAACTCTCCGCTGCCCAGACCCGCAAGCCGGAAATGGCCGCGCCCCGCGGAAATCTCGACGTAGTCCCCCTCCCGTCCCGAAACCGTCACCGGACCCTTCGGCAGAACCTTGGCGATGTCGAAGAGTTTTCGCGCCGGCAGCGCAAGGGATCCGGCCTCGGCCACGTCGACCGGCTGCGAACAACGGATGACGATCTCCAGGTCGGAAGCGACGACGGTCAGTCCGGGGTTTCCGGTCGGCCCCGCCTTGGGTCCCACGGTGAGCAGCGCATGGGACAGGATCGGCATCGTATGCCGTCGTTCGGCGACCCCCTGCACCCGCCCGAGGATTCCTTCGAACTGGTCACGGTCCACGGTAAAGTTCATCGTCATCCTCTTCTTTTATGATTGATAGAGTTTGTAAAGCAGTCGCAGTAGGGTATGTGAAATTGTGGACAGCACCCGGAAGTCCCCCCTTTCCGTACGGAAATCGGAGAGCACAACCTGCGCACAGGCCGGCGGAGGCCGCGCCGGGATCCGGGGAGAAGGGATCCATCCCCAATTCCTCCCCAGCCTTATCCGCTGATCGTCTTCCGAAGGGCCTCCACGCTGTTTCTTAACGATACATCGTCTTGCATTTTTTTCTCCACCATTTTTACGGCGTACATGACGGTGGAGTGGTCGCGCCCGCCGAACCGCTGTCCGATGTCGGGGAAGGAGCAGCTCGTCATTTCCCGCATGAGATACATCGCGATCTGCCGCGGAAGGGCCACCACCTTGTGTTTGCGCCCGGAGCGCAGATCCGAGACCTTCACGCCGAAGTGCTCCGCGACCGCCTTCTGGATGGCGTCCGGCGAGATCTCGCGGGTGGAGGATTCCAGGAGCCGCGAGAGCACCTTGCGCGCCAGGTCCATGTTGATCTCGCTGCGGGTCAGGGACGCGTGCGCGCCGATCCGGATGAGCGACCCTTCGAGCTCCCGGATGTTGTTCTTGACCATGGTTGCGAGGAACAGGGCGACGTCGGGTGGCAGCGGGATCTGGTCCGCTTCCGCCTTGCGGTTCAGGATCGCGAGCCTCGTCTCGAGATCCGGCGGCTGCAGGTCGGCCACGAGGCCCCATTCGAAGCGGGACTGGATCCGCTCCTCGAGGTCGGGGATCTCGTTCGGGAACTTGTCGCTGGACACGACGATCTGCCTGCCGGAGGAGTAAAGGTCGTTGAAGGTATGGAAGAACTCCTCCTGCGTGCGCTGCTTCCCCGCGATGAACTGGACGTCGTCTACGAGCAGCATTTCGACGTTGCGGTACTTTTCCTTGAACTCCGGCATCCGGTTCGTCCGCAGGGAGAAGACGAGCTCGTTCGTGAACTTCTCCGCGGTGATGTAGCACACCCGGGTGCGGGGGCTGCGGCTCCGCGTGAAGTTTCCGATGGCGTGGAGCAGGTGCGTCTTGCCGAGTCCGACGCCCCCGTAGAGAAAGAGCGGGTTGTAGCTGCGCGCGGGATCGTTCGCCACCGCGTACGACGCGGCGTGGGCGAACTGGTTGCCCGCGCCCACGACGAACAGGTCGAAGGTGTACCTCGGGTTGAGCTCTCCGTTGGACACCTTGGCCTTGGGCGGCGCGAATTCCTTGACTTCGGGTGTGGGAGGGTCCGGCGCAAGGGGGCTGCGGTCGAGGTCGTCGTCCTCCTCGCTTCCGACCACGATCTCGATGACCACGTCGCTTCCGATCTCCTTGCGGGCGGCCTCCTCGATCTTCGGCATGTAGTTTTCCTCGATCCACTGCTTGAAGAACTTGTGCGGGGTCGCGACCAGGAGAAGGGAACCCTCGCGGGATACGAACCGCAGCGGGCGCAGCCAGGTTTCGAACACCTGATCGCTGACCATCGTCTTCAAGTGGGATAGGACCTTTTCCCATGCGTGCGGCGTCATCGTCGCGGCCCCCCGCCAGCGCTAGGCATCATGGAAAAAGAGGGAAAATCGCATTCATTGTCCAACGGTTAACGGATTTTGGACCCAGACAGTTGCCAACACGGTTATCAACATCTGTGGAATAGTCTGAAACCTTTGGCAGATCAATGTGTTGTACTGAAATCCCTCGGGAATCTTCTCCGAGCGTCCCGCGCACGTTCCGACGCTCGGAACTGGAAGGATTCCCATGCGCCGGGAGGTTGGAGTGAAGGCACGTTACCATACCCCGAAAACGGGAATCAAGGATATTTTCGCCCCCCGCTGTTTTTCCCGTTTTCGACCCGACAGGCCGCCTCCTCACAGGCCCTCCGGAAGCCTTCGGGCGGCCGCTCGGGACACGGCGCCAGCCGGTCCGGACGGGGTTTCCCGGGTACCCTCGCGATGTCTTGCGAACGCTTGTGCGCCCTTCCTCCAGGCCGGGCGAACCGCCTCCCTCGGCCCGACCGGGCGGACCCCGGGTCGTTGAAGGACCGGCCGCCCGCAACGGCAAAATCAGGGTTGACACGACCGGAACAAACGGAATACCTTATCTCTTTTCCAAGGGAACGACGTTCGGACCCGAACCGGTCTCGTGAAGGAGTGGCACCCCGATGAAGCGCACCTACCAGCCCCACAACAGGCGGCGGTTGCGAACCCACGGATTCCGGCAGCGGATGTCTTCCGCCGCCGGCCGGCAGATTCTTTCCCGACGCCGCGCGAAAGGGCGGAAGCGGCTCACCGTTTCGGTCGGCGGCAAGAAGTAGCCTCGCATCGGTTCGGGAAGGCCCGGGCGCGGGTGGGGGAGTTCCGGCTGCGGAAGGCGGAAACGCTGCGCACCGACCGGGAATACCGGGAGGTGGTGCGGTTCGGGGAGCGCGCGTCGACGCGCCATTTCTCGATCTACCGGGATTTCCGCGCCGCCGTGGTGAAAGGCGGCGCTTCGGCCGACCGCAAGGTCGGCTTTTCCGTGGGACGCCGGGTCGGCAACGCGGTCGTCCGGAACCGGGTGAAACGGCTGCTCCGGGAATTCTACCGATGCCACAAGCCGCTGTTTCCCGCGGGAAGCCGGACGGCCATCGTGGTGAGGAAAGCCCCGGAGGACGCCGATCTGGCGTCGGTCTCGGCCGAACTTCTTCCCGCGATCGAACGACGGTGGCACCGGAAGGGGGATCGTTCTCCGTGAGGGCACGCGACATCGCGATCGGTCTCCTGAGAGGCTACCAGCGTCTGGTGTCTCCGTTCCTGGGCGAACGCTGCCGCTTCTATCCGAGCTGCTCGGAGTATACCGTTCGCTCCATCCGCCTCAACGGCGTTCTGCTCGGCTTCTGCGACGGGATGTGGCGCATCGCCAGATGCCATCCGTTCCATCCGGGCGGAGTGGAGGAACCGCGGCGGATCCACCTCTTCGGCATGAGGCACTGATGGAAAAACGACTGATCCTGGCGATCGTCCTGTCGGTCGTCATTCTGCTCATATACCAGAGGCTCTTCTTCCCGGAACCGGCCCACCCGCCGCCCGCTGCAAAGAGCGAGCAGGCGGCGAAGCCGGCCGGCGGCGACAATGCGGCCCCCGCCGCCGCGCCGCTCGCGCCCACGGCGCCGCCGGTGCCCTCGCCGGCACCGCCGCCCGCGCAGGGAGAGATGCGACCGGCGCACAAGAATCCGCTTCGGTGGATCCGGGTGCGGACCTCCCTGTACACCGCAGTCCTGTCGACCGCCGGGGGCGGCGTCCAGTCGTTCACGCTCGAACGGTACAAGGACCACCCCGGTCCCGCGGGAAAGCCCTTGAACATCATCGGGTCCGGCGACCAGCAGCCGCTTCCGCTGGACCTGTACCTGGGGGAGAGCCAGCCGGCGTTTCCGTCCGTTCCCGTCTTCGCCTCGGACGCGCCGCCCGAAATGTCGCTGGCGGACGGCCAGACCCGCACCATCTCCCTCTCCTGGAAGTCCGCCGGCGGGGTGCGCATCGTCCGGAAGTACACGTTCACGGGCGGCAAGTACGTGTTCGACGTGACCCAGCGGATCGCGAACGGCTCCGCGGGGTCGGTCCGCATCAAACCGGGAATCATCCTGACCCAGCGGTTCTCCGGCGAGCTGGGCGGTGACTCGTACTCCTTCAAGGGCGCCGTCGTCGACACGGCGGGGAAGATCGAGCGGTACAAGCTCAAGAAGATCGCGAAGGGGGAGTTTGCGCAGACCCCCGTGCAGTGGGCGGCCGCCGACTCCAAGTACTTCGCGCTTGTGGCCATCCCCGGCACGCCGTGGCCGACGGAAAAGATTTCGAAGACCGGAGAAGAGAGGATCCGGATCGTGCTGGCCGGCGACGCGACGATCCTGGGTCCGAAGGAGGTCGCTTCTTTCTCCGTGCGCTCGTTCATGGGTCCGAAGGAGTACGACGTCCTCGAGGCTTCGGGGAAGGGCCTGGAGCGCCTGGTCGACTACGGATGGTTCGGGTTTCTCGCCAAACCCCTCGTCTGGGTCCTTTCGCAAAGCAACCGGGTCACGGGGAACTACGGGATCGACATCATCCTCCTTACGATCCTGATCAAGATCATCTTCTATCCGCTCTCGAAGAAGTCGCTGGCCTCCATGCGGAAGATGCAGGAATTGCAGCCGATCCTGAGCAAGATCAAGGAGAAATACAAGAACGACAAGCAGAGGCAGCAGCAGGAGATGATGAATCTCTACAAGACGTACAAGATCAATCCGATGGGCGGCTGCCTGCCGATGGTCCTCCAGATTCCGGTCTTCATCGCGCTCTACGAGGGTCTCCTCGTCGCGATCCAGCTGCGCCACGCCCCGTTTTTCCTCTGGATCAACGATCTGTCCGCCCCCGAGCACCTCTGGAACGTCGTGGTCGCGGGATACACGATCCCGATCCGGCTGCTCCCGCTCCTGATGGGGATCTCGATGTTCGTCCAGCAGAAGATGACGCCTTCCGGGGGGATGGACCCCACCCAGCAGAAGATGATGCTCGCGCTGCCCGTCGTCTTCACGGTCATGTTCTGGGGATTCCCGACCGGCCTGACGATCTACTGGCTGGTGAACAACCTCCTCTCCATCGGCCAGCAGGCGATCCAGAACCGGCAGTACCGCGCGGAAGCCGCGGCCCGGGCCAAATAGCAACCGGAAAGCGCCCTGAAGAGGAGCGAGCGGTCTCCTTCTTCCGACGGAGGAACCCGTGGACGACCAACGGCACCGGGACCTCGCGGCAGACCGGCAGCGGGGCGGCGATAGGAC
>CAYWOT010000109.1:0-7856 GCA_964459975.1 uncultured bacterium | reverse complement strand
CGGTTCGGCCAGGGGATGTGCCAGAACTGGATGACGCGGATGTCGGGCCTCGCGTCCTTGATCATCCGGGACAGGAGGGCGAAGTGGTAATCCTGGATGAACACGATCGCGGGATCGCTCCCCGCCTCCTCGAGGACGGTGTCGCAGAACCGCCGGTTCACCGTCTTGTACGCTTCCCAGTCGCTCCGGGAGAAGTACGGGCGCTTGTATACGATGTGACAAAGGGGCCACAGGGCCGTGTTCGCCATGCCCTGGTAATACCCTCTCTCTTCTCGCCGGTTCAACCAGACCCTGCGAAGGACGAACTTCGGGTCGTCCGGGGGAAGCGCGATCCGGCTCTGCGCATCGACCACCATCCGGTCGGCGCTCCCGCCCCCGTACGCCACCCACGTGCCTCCGACGGCCCGCACGATCGGCTCGAGCGCCGTCACCATTCCGCTCGCCGGCCGGACGACGCGAATGCCCTCCTCCGTACGCTCGTGCATGTACGGCTCCCGGTTCGAAACGATGATGAGCTTGGCACCCGCCGAGACGCGCGCGACGGTTTCCGCAAGGTCGGTGCGTTTCACGTCGGAACCACCTCTCACGTTTGGCTCTCGGCGCTCCGCTCCGGAAGGCCGTTATGCGGAACGGCCCTCCCGCCAACAACAACCGGTTGTTGCATTGAGCAAAACACCCGTCGTAAGATAAGGATTCACCATACCGGCTCCCGGTAGCAAAATCAAATCCCCGCAGGCCCGAGTGGGCCGGAGCGTTTTGGGTGCAACCTAGGCAATCGACAAGGAAATCGACGCGTTTCCCACGAATTCCCGTCCGCCGGTGCCGCAACGCCTCCCCTTTTCGGCGTTCGCCGCGCGGCCGGTCGGATGCGACGGCCCGGGGAAGGTCCTCCTCCCTGCCATGATGACACAGTTCCTCCACAAGGCGCTCGTCGCAGCGCCTGAGGTCCTGCGACAGTGGATCTTTCGGTCGGTGGAACGGCTGCGCATCGGGCCGGAGATGTTCCAGGTCCTGCTGGCGACCGTCATCGGAGCGTTGACCGGCCTGGGCGGCGTCATGTTCCTCGTTCTGATCCGCGTCGTCAAAGCGTTCTTCTTCGGGACGCTGTTCCCGCTTGTCGGCTCGTCTCCCTATCTGATCTTCCTGCTTCCGGCGCTGGGCGGCCTGATCATCGGTCCGCTCATCTATTACTTCCCCAAGGAGGCCAAGGGGGACGGCGTTCCCGCGGCGATGGAAGCGGTTGCCTTGCACGGCGGGATCATCCACGCGAGGACCGTCGCGCTGCGTACGATTACGTCCGCGCTCACGATCGGCTCGGGGGGATCGGTCGGCCGCGAGGCCCCGATCGCCCAGATCGGCGCCGCCGTCGGCTCCATCGTCGGCCAGTTTCTCCGCGTATCCGGCGAGCGCATGCGCGGCCTCGTGGGATGCGGCGCGGCCGGAGGCATTGCCGCCGTCTTCAACGCCCCGATCGGCGGGGTGTTTTTCGGTCTCGAGGTGTTCCTGGGAGATTTCTCGGCGCAGACCTTTTCTCCCATCGTCATCTCCTCGGTCGTCTCCGTGGCCGTCCTGCGGGCGATCCTCGGGAACGTGCTGATCTTCCGCGTGCCGCAGTTCGTTCTCGCAAGCCTCCCCCAGATTCTGTTGTGCGCGGCGCTCGGCGTGGTGTGCGGCGGCGCCGCCTATTTGTTCTCTCGTCTTCTCACCGAGTCCGACCGCCGCTTTTCCTCCTCCCGCATCCCCATCTGGCTTCGGGCCGCGGTCGGCGGCGCAATGACCGGACTCATCGCGATCGCCTTCCCGCAGGTCCTTGGAACCGACATCGCGGCCCTCGATCAGGCCGTCCACGGGTACCTGCCCTGGACCATCCTGTTGGCCGTAGGCCTGCTCAAGATCCTCGCCACTTCGTTTTCGCTCGGGTCGGGCGGCTCCGGAGGAGTCCTCGGCCCCTCGATCTTCATCGGCGGGATCATCGGCGCCCTGGCGGGCACCATGGCGGAGGCGCTCTTCCCGACGATCGCCGGTTCCGTAGGGGGGTACACCCTGATCGGAATGGCGGCGTTCCTCGGGCCCGTGGTGGGCGCGCCGTTGACCGCGATCCTGATTCTCTTCGAGGTCTCGGGCAATTACGCGATCATCCTGCCGCTTCTCGTGGCGGTGATCTGCGCGATGTTCGTTTTTGGCCGGTTCTCCCGGTTTTCGCTGTACACCTATCATCTGCACAAAAAAGGGGTGGATCTGGTCCGGGGCCGGGAGGAGGGCGTGCTCAAGACACTCACGGTGAGAGAGGTGATGCGGCACGAGGTCACGACGATCGCGTCGTCGGCCTCCTTCCGGACTCTCGCCACGAAATTCCTCGAAGCCCACACGGACTACTTCTACCTGACCGACGAAAACGGCGCGCTGAACGGCGTCGTTTCGTTCCGCGACATCCGCCCTTACCTCATGGAGGAAGGGCTCTCGGATCTCGTGCTCGCCAAGGACATCGCCACGGCGAACCCGGTTTCGGTTGCGCCCGAAGAAAGCCTGTTCGACGCGTTAATGAAGTTCGGCTACAAGAACGTGGAAATTCTCCCCGTGGTGGTCGACCCGCACTCCCGGAAGCTGATCGGCGCCATTCGCCGCAAGGAAGTCCTCGAGGCCTACCAGAAACGGATCATGTCCTCGATCCGGGAAGAGTAGCGCCTCCTCGGCCGGCGCACCGCCCGCGCCTTGAGGCCCTTCCTCCTTCCTGCCGGACGGCCTTCTCAGGACACGCCGAGGGCCTTCGCCGCCCGACGGACGTCGGTCGGCTTCACCCAGAGCATCGCGCCGAAGTGTCCCTTCCCGCCGGAGACGGCGTCCAAGGCGATCACGTTGACGGCCGCCTGGCCGAGTTTCTCCATGACGCCTTGCAGCGCTCCGATCCGGTCTCCGCCCTGAACGAGGAAAACGGTCTTCTTCGCGCTCACGCGGTATCCTGCGCGTTTGACCGCCCTGACGAACAGGGCGCTGTTTTCCGGGATGAAATCCATCTGCGCCTTGCGTCCCCGCGGGAATCCGGTGAAGGCCAGCAGATTGACCTTGGCATCCCGCAGGACCTCGAGGACCTTCGCTCCCTCTCCCGGCACATTCCGGCTTTCCATCTTGAAGTAGTCCGCCTTTCGGATCCGGTCCGCCATCGCCTTACGCCTCCTTCCCGGGGGGCGTTCCCCCCGCGCCTACGCGGTTGGTTCCCTCCTTTGCTCCGCTCTCCTTCCGCTCGTCTTCCCTCCTCGACGCCTCCCGCAGCGCGGCGAGCCGGTCGACGACGAGGCGGTGGAACGTCCCTTCCGGGTAGATCCCCTGCCCGTCCGGCTCTCCCGGCGGCATCCCGGTCAGGATTTCGATGCCTTCTTCGACGCGGTCGATGGCATGAATCCGGAACATCCCCGCCCGGATCGCGGCGACCACGTCCTTGTCCAGCATCAGGTTCCGGACGTTTCGCGCGGGGATGACGACGCCGTGCGACCCGTCGAGTCCGCGAAACCTGCAGAGCGCGAAAAACCCCTCGATCTTCTCGTTCACGCCGCCGATCGGCTGAACGTTGCCTCCCTGGTCCATCGAGCCCGTCACCGCGATGCCCTGCCGCACCGGGACGCCGGAGATCGCGCTCAGGAGCGCGTAGAGCTCCGCGCAGGTGGCGCTGTCGCCCTCGATCGTCGCGTACAGCTGCTCGAACGTCAGCGACGCCGTGAGGCTGATCGGCTTCCTCGCCGCGTACCGGCTCCCGAGGTAATTCGACAGGATGAGAACGGCCTTTTCGTGGATCTTGCCCGACAGCTTCGACTCCCGCTCGATGTTGAGCACGCCCCCTCTTCCGGCGTAGACCGCCGCCGTGATCCGCGACGGCTTGCCGAACGCGTAATCCCCGGTGTTCCAGACGGCAAGGCCGTTGACCTGCCCTTTCCGCTCGCCCGCGGTCTCCACGATGAGGGTTCCCTCCGCCATCATCTCCCGCAGCCGGTCCTCGATCCGGCTGTGGCGGCGGACCTTCTTCTCGAGGGCCTGTTCCACGTGGACGCCGGACACGACCGTCGCTCCGGCCTTCGCCGCCCAGTAGTGCGATTCGCGGATCAGGTTGGAGATGTCGCTGAATTTCGACGAGAGCTTCTCCTGGTCCTCCGCGAGACGGGACCCGTATTCCACCACCCTTGCGACCCCGGATCGGTCGAACGGAGACAGCTTCTCGCCCTTGGCCTTCGTCGCGATGAAGGAGGCGTATTTCCGGATGTTCTCGTCCGACCGCGTCATCCGGCTTTCGAAGTCCGCTTTGACCTTGAACAGCTCCCGGTACTCCTCGTCTAGGTTGTGCAGGAGATAGTAGATCTCGGGGTTGCCGATCAGGATCACCTTCACGTCCAGCGGAATCGGCTGCGGTCTGCCCATCGCCGTCGGCACCTGCCGGTACTGTTCCCAGACGTCCTCGATCTTGATCTCGCCGTTCCGGATCGCCCGTTTGAGCGCGTCGTACGAGAACAGGTTCCGGAAGAGGTCCGTGGCGTTGATGACGAGGTACCCGCCGTTGGCGCGGTGCAGGGCGCCGGCCTTGATCATCGTGAAATCGGTGAACGCCGCTCCGAACTGGAACCGGTGTTCCATCCGCCCGAACAGGTTGTAGTAGGTGGGGTTGTTCTCGAACACGCACGGCGCCCCTTCCCGGCCACCGTTGTGGACGATCACGTTGACCGTATACCGGCTGAAATCGAGTTCGCGGCGGTGCATCCTCGCGACGGGAACGGGGACGGAAGGCGAGGCGGGCTCCTCGGGCTGAGGCTTGAAGTCGTCGATGTTTTCGAGCACGTCCTCCTGCACCGCGTCGAGGTAGCCGACCAGCTTGTCGTTCGGCTCGTATTGCGTCCGGACGTCCTCGATCAGGTGGCCGAGCACCGACAGGACGGCGTTCCGCTCCAGCTCCCGGACCTTCTCCCGGGTCCGCTTCTCGTCGCCCTTCAGCGCCCGCTTGACGTCGTCGACCTTTTCCTGGATCTCTTTCCCGTGGTCCCGGATCCGGTCCCTGGCCTCCTCGTCGAGCGCCCCGTACTCCTCCTCCGTGAGCGGCTCTCCCGAACTTCCCAGCGCCACGATCGTGAATCCGCCCATCGCCGGACGCAGCTGGAACCCCTTCTCCCCCGCCTTCCGCTCCACGTCGGAGAAGAGCTCCTTCTGGCGGGCCTGGAACGCTTCCATGATCACGCCGCGCTGTTTCTTGTACACCTTGGACTCGAAGATCTTCGGGATCTCGACTTTCAGCGACGCGACCAGCTCCGCCATGTCCTTCTGGAACGCAACGCCCCGTCCCGGCTCGACCGAAAACGCGATCGGCGCCGTCGGTTCTCCGAAGTTGTGGACGTAGCACCAGTCGGGCGGAACCTTCTCCGTTTCCGCCTTCCGGGAAATGAAAGAGCGGATCGCGGACGTCTTTCCCGTTCCGCTCTCTCCCAGCACGTAGATGTTGAACCCGGTGCTGGAAAGGTTCAGGCCGAAGTCGATCGCCTCGAGCGCCCGTTCCTGTCCGACGATGCCGGCAAGGTCCGGGACGTCGTCCGTGGTGCGGAACGGAAAGAGGCTCTCGTCGCAAATCCTGTACAGCTCTTCCGGCGCCAATAGCCGTGCCATGCATCCCCCCCGCCGTTTTATTCGATTGAGATGTCGCTGCGGCCCCTCCGTCGCAAACCCCGGGGCGGGGCGGCCGCGCACCGCGCGCCGAGCCCTTCAGGGGTACGGATAGAAGACGAAGAACGAGAGGGAGAGCGCCGCGAGCACCCACATGCCCGGATGCACTTCGCGGGCGCGCCCGCTCAGCAGCTTGAGCACCGGGTGCGCGATGAGTCCGGCCGTCATTCCCACGCCCACGTTGTACGTGAAGCTCATCAGCACGATCGTGAGAAACGCGGGGATCAGCTCGGTGAAATCGGAGAAGTCGATCTTCGCGATCGGGCTGATCATGAACACCCCGATGAGGACGAGGACCATCCCGTAGGCGTGCGGGGGCACGGCGGTCAACACGGGTGCGAAAAACAGCGAGGCGAGGAACAGCGCAGCGACGACCAGGGACGTGAACCCGGTGCGTCCTCCCTCTTCGATCCCTGCGGCGGACTCGATGAACGCCCCCGTCGTGGTGGTTCCCAGGAGCGCCGCCGCGATGGTCGCCAGGGCGTCGCTCAGCATCGGTCTTTCGATGTCGGGAAGGTTGCCCTTCTCGTCGAGCAGGCCCGCCCGGGCCGACAGGCCGATCAGCGTTCCCACGGTGTCCACGAACGCCATCACGAAGACGGTGAGAATCACCGGGAAGGCGCTGACGCGGAGCGCGCCCGGGATGTCGAGCTTGAGCAGGATGGGGCGAGGGTCCGGCGGGAGGCCGATCCAGTGCGCCGGAGCGGCGCTGACCCCGAGAAAAAGCGACAGGATGGTGGTCGCGAGAAGACCGAGAACGATCGCGCCGGGCACCCGGCGGATCACGAGAAGCACGGTCAGGAAAAAGCCCAGGATCGCCAGCTGGGTCGACGCCTGCGTCATGTCACCCAGGGCCACCGGGGCTCCCGGGACGCCCACGCGGACCAGCCCCGTTTCGTTCAGGCCGATGAACGCGAGGAACAGCCCGATTCCCACCGCGAAGCTCACTTTGAGCGACGGAGGCAGGGCTTCGGCCAGCCAGCCGCGGATCCGGAGCACCGTCAGCACCGCGAAGGCGCACCCGGCGACGAAGACGGCGCCGAGCGCGACCGGCCAGGAGTACCCCATGACCTTGACCACGGTGAAGGCGATGAACGCATTCTCTCCCATGTAGGGGGCCACCGCGAAGGGACGGCCCGCGTACAATCCCATGAGCACGGTCCCGAAGGCGGCCGCCACGATCGTCGCCACCGTCGACGGCCCGCGGGGGATGCCCGCGGCCGCGAGCACGGCGGGGTTGACAATGATGATGTAGGCCATCGTGAGGAACGTCGTGACGCCCGCCACGGTTTCCCGCCGGTACCCCGTCCCGTGCCGGTCGAACCCGAAAAACCTTCTCATTCCCCTGCCTCCCGCCCCATGCCCGGATGGATCCAGCGATTATGCTATAGTAAGCGCGGCGTGGTCGCGCCGCGAACCGCGAAGCTCCCGAACCGGGTGGAAAAATGGACCGACGGGTTTCCGCAAAAAAGGAGCTGGTCGTCTTCGGGGTATCCGTTTTGATCGCGCTCGGCCTGTTCGCCCTCGACTGCGTAAAGACGGCCGACATCGCGGTGTGGCTCTTCTATCTCATTCCGCTCCTGGCAACGTCCTATATCGCACCGCGCCGCGTTTCCTACCTGCTCCTGGTCGTGTGCACGGTCCTGATCGGCCTCGGCTTCGCGTGGAGCCCCACGGCGGAACGGCCGGACGTCGCGGTCCTGAACCGCCTGATCGGCGTGACCGTGCTCTGGCTGACCATCGTCATCCTGCTGGAGCGGAAGCGCGCGGAAGACGACCTGCGCGTGACCAAGCAACGGTACGAGGATCTGGTGGAACTCTCCCCGGAGACGATCTACATCCGGCAGGACGGAAAGTTCGTCTTCGTGAATCCCGCGGGCGTCCGTCTCTTCGGCGCCTCCGGTCCCGAGGATCTGCTCGGAAAGCCGGTCGAGGAACTTGTGAAGCCGGGGCCGCCGGGCGCGCCTTCCGCCCCGAACACGGTGGCCGAAGGACCGGAGGGGGAAGCCGCGCCCACCGAGGAAACCTACCTGCGCCTCGACGGCTCGACCGTGCAGGTGGAGACCGCTGCCGCGCCGATCGACCATGAAGGACGCCCCGCCGTCCAGGTCTTCGCCCGCAACGTCACCCGGCGGGCCCAGCTCGAAGAACTGGGCCAGCCC
>CAYWOT010000108.1:0-7917 GCA_964459975.1 uncultured bacterium | reverse complement strand
CCTCCGAATCGGGGGACACCGCCAAGATCATCCGGTACATGGCGTACTGCCGGGAGCGGAGCATTCCGGTGCTGCCGCCGGACGTCAACGAATCCCGCTTCGCGTTCCACCCGTCCGGGAACGCGATCCGTTTCGGGCTATCGGCGATCAAAGGCGTCGGTGCGGCCGCGATCGACGCCGTTGCCGAAGCGAAGGGCGAGGAGAGCTTCGAGACCGTGGAGGATTTTCTCGCCCGCGTGGACCTGCACAAGGTCAACAAGAGAGCGGTCGAGAGTCTCATCAAGGCGGGCGCGCTCGACTCGCTCGACCCCGACCGAGGTCGGATGTTCGAGCGGCTTCCGGGACTCATGGAGGCGGCGCAGGAGTCCGCGCGGCGAAGGGACTCCGGCCAGTTCGCCCTTTTCGGGACGAAGGAGCGGCCGAAACCACGACCGGTGGAAACGAAGCCGGCCGCGCCGGCCTGGAATCGCCGGGAGACTCTGGCCAACGAGCGGGAGGCGCTCGGATTCTATATTACCGGGCATCCGCTGGACGACTTCGCCGCGGAAATCGAGATGTTCTCGAACGTCACCTCCTCGGGAGTGGCCGCCCTGTCCTCCGGCTCGGAGGTGAGGATCGGCGGGGTGGTGAGCTCCGTCCGCCAAAAGACGACGAAGCAGGGACGCAAGATGGCCTACCTGCAGTTCGAGGACCTGGCGGGGGTCCTCGACGTGATCGTCTTCCCGGAGACCTTCGAGCAGAGCCAGGACGCCCTCTCCGGGGAGGGACCGGTATTCCTCGTCGGGAGGGTGGAGGTGGAGGAGAGGACCACCAAGATCATCGCCGCGGAGATCATCCGGATGGAAAACGTCCGGGAGCGGCTCGCCCGTTCCGTGCACTTCCGGATCGACTCCGCCCGGATGACGCCCGCGGACATCCCGGACCTTCACGCGATGCTGCAGCGGAACGCGGGAGACAAGAGGGCGTTTCTCCATCTCGTGCGGGACGGCGACTACGAGGCGGTGCTCGCGCTGCCGGACGGGCAGGGAATCAGCCCTTCGCTCGCGCTTGCGCGGGAGCTTCGGGCCCGGTTCGGGTACGACATGCTGCGGCTGCATTGACGATGGCCGACGGTTTCGTCCGCGAGCGGGCCTGGCTCGTAGGGGCCCATCGGAAAACGCGCCCCATCCCCGGAGCGCCTCTTCCCGTCGAGCTCCTCGAGGAGCTGGGGAGCCTCGTCACGGCCGCCGGCGGTGCGGTGGTGGGAAGCCGATGGCAGGCCCTCTCCTCGGAAAACCCCGCCACCCTGATCGGCTCGGGGACGGTCGCCGTTTTGCAGGACGAAATTCGGGAAAACGCCGTCGACCTGGCCGTGTTTCAGAACCTTCTTCGTCCGAACCAGCAGGCCAATCTCGAACGCGAGCTGGGCGTCAAGGTCCTGGACCGCCGGGAAGTCATCCTGGACATCTTCGCCAGGCGGGCGCGCAGCCGGGAAGGAAAGCTGCAGGTCGAGCTTGCGCAGCTTTCCTTCCGCCTGGGACGGCTTGCCGGGGGCCGCAGCGGGCTGTCGCGGCTTGGGGGGGGGATCGGAACGCGCGGCCCGGGCGAAAAAAAACTCGAGGAGGACCGGCGCCGGATCCGGACCCGCATCGGGCAGATCGAACGGGACCTGCGCACAGTAAGGCGGACGAGGGCCCTTCACTATCGGCGGAGGCGAGAGATCGGGTATCCCGTCGTGGCGCTCGTGGGATACACGAACGCCGGCAAATCGACACTGTTCAACCGGGTCACCGGCGCCGACGTGTTCGTGGCGGACCAGCTTTTCGCGACGCTCGATCCGACCGCGCGGCGGTTTCCGCTACCCGGCGGATCGGTCGCGATCCTCGTGGATACCGTGGGGTTCATCCACGATCTCCCCGCGGAGCTGCGCGACGCATTTCTCGCCACGTTGGAGGGGATCGGGGAGGCCGACCTGCTCGTCCACGTGGCCGACGGCAGTTCCGCGACGATGGAGGGAAACATCGCGTCCGTAGAGGGGATCCTCTCCGATCTCGGTTTTTCCGACAAGCCGTCGGTGCTGGCGGTCAACAAGTCGGATTTGACGGGAGAGGCCGGCGCCGTTCCCGCAGGTGCGGTCCGGATCTCGGCTACGACGGGAACGGGAATCGCGCAGCTGCTTTCGGAGGTGGAGGAAGGGATATGCCTGCACTGGCCGGCCGGGAGCGGTTCGACGAGGCTAGGTTGATCAACCTCGCCAACGGGCTCACCGCAGCCCGCGTCGTCCTCGTCCCGGTGTTCGCATACCTGCTCATCTCGGGCGCGTTTCGGGGCGCCCTGCTGGTCTTCGCCCTGTGCGGGAGCAGCGACCTTCTGGACGGTCTTCTGGCCCGCCGGCTCCGCCAGAGGACGGTGTTCGGATTCTACCTCGATCCGATCGCGGACAAGTTCCTCATGGCGACATCGTTCGTTGTGCTGGCCATCATCGAGGTCGTCCCGGACTGGCTGACCATCATGGTCGTCAGCCGCGACGTCTTCATCCTCGCGGGGAGCGTTCTGATTTTGCTGCTGCTCGGATCCGGCGAGATCGGAGCCAGCGGGATCAGCAAATGGAACACCGGCGTGCAGATCCTGACGGTGATCTTCTTCCTGGGCGTGCGGGGATTCCCCGGCATCTGGCGTGCGTTTCCCGCGGGGATGGATACCGCGGCGACGGGAACCGTCGTGGCGCTCTGCGCGCTTTCCACGGCGGCCTCCGGGTTTCACTACCTGTGGATCGGAGTCCGGAAGCTGTCGCTGCAGGCAGGAACGGGGGGACCCTCGAAACAAGGGGGACACTCGCAACAAGGGGGACACTCTTGAGATACGGAAGAAGAACAGCCAAGAATGTCCCCCTGGGAACAGCCGAGAGTGTCCCCCTAGAGAAAGTCAGGAGCGTCCGCCAGTCGCGCCGCGTCGGGGTCCGGGTCGACGCCGTAGCTGGTGGATCGGCGGCGGAACGCGCCGGCGTGAGGCCGGGAGACCGCATCCTCTCCGTCGGGGGAGCCGCGGTGTCCGATCTTCTCGATCTGCACTTCCTGACCAGCCGGAGGCGCTTCCGCGTCCGGTGGGCGACCGCCGAAGGGAGCGCGAGGGAAGCCTTAGTCGACGCCGGCGCATCGCCCTTCGGGGTGTACCCGGAGCCGGTGCGGGTCCGCCGCTGCGGGAACCGGTGCATCTTCTGCTTCGTGCACCAGCTGCCAAAAGGACTTCGCAGGAGCCTCTACGTGAAGGATGAAGACGTACGGCTGTCGTTCCTGCACGGGCAGTACGTCACCTTTTCCGACGTGTCGGCAGAGGAGATCCGGAAGATCGTACGGTATCGGCTCTCGCCGCTGTACGTCTCGATTCACACGAGCAATTCGACGCTTCGGAGGCGCATGCTCGGCAATCCGCACGCAGGCGACGTAATGCCGGTGCTGCGGCGCCTCGTTTCCGAAGGGATCGTCCTCCATGGCCAGATGGTCGTTTGTCCCGGAATCAACGACGGGGAGGAGCTGGAACGGTCGCTCGTGGAGCTTTCCGGGCTTCGTCCCGGACTGGCGACCGTCGCGGTGGTTCCGGTAGGACTCACGTCCCACCGGAGCGGTCTCCCTCCTTTGCGGCCGGTCACCCCCGGGGAGGCGCGGGAAACGCTGGCGATGCTTGCACGGCTGCGAAGGCGTCTGGGCGACCGGGACGGAGAACCGTTTGCCGTAGCCGCCGACGAATACTACCTGCTGGCGGGCCGGAGGATTCCCGGGGCGAAACAGTACGGGTCGTTCGAACAGCTCGGGAACGGGGTCGGGCTCGTCCGGCGGTTTCTGGACGAAGCGCGCATCCTCTTCCGGCGCGGGAGATGGGAGGCGTCGGAGAGAGGGGGCACCGTCGTCAGCGGGATGGCGCCCCGCGCGTATATTAGTGATTTCCTGAAGGAATTTTCCCGAAGAGCGCATGCGCCGTTTGCGCTCGTGCCGGTCGTAAACCGGCTCATGGGGGAAAGCGTGACGGCGACGGGGCTGCTCGCAGGAAAGGACATCCTTTCCGCCCTGCGCCGCGCGGGCGGCGGCGGGCGGCATCTCTACATCCCAGCCGTGTGCCTCCGGGATGCGGGAGACCGGTTTTTGGACAACCTGTCGCCTGCGGACGTCGCCAGGGCGGCGGGAGCGGTCGTCCACGTGTTCGAGCCGACCCCGAAAGGGTTCTACGAAACCGTCCGGGATGGAACTATATCTATATTTTAATTGACATTTTGACGGGCCTTCTGGTAACAATGATATGCTCTTATGGTCACGGGGCGATTAGCTCAGATGGTTAGAGTACCTGCTTGACATGCAGGGGGTCACTGGTTCAAGTCCAGTATCGCCCACCACTTTTTTCTCCCTGCCCGGTGGAATCCTGACTGGAGACCGAGCCGGCGTGCCGGCGGGCGGGGAATTCTGTTTCTTTACGGTAGGCGTTCGATGACGCTTATGGAGCTTGCCAGGCAGCAGGGGAAGGCGAAGGTGGCCGTCGCGGCCCGGGTGGACGGCAGCGTCCGCGACCTGACGGCCGACGCACGGCCCGACGCCCGCGTGGAGTGGGTGACCCTGCAGGATCCGGAAGGCGTCGAGATCATGAGGCACAGCACGGCCCACGTCATGGCCGCGGCGGTCAAGGCGCTTTTTCCGGAGGCGCGGATCACCATCGGGCCGGCGATCGAAAACGGATTCTATTACGATTTCGACGTCGAACGCCCCTTCACGGCCGAGGATCTCGAGCGGATCGAAGAAAAGATGGCCGAGATCGTGCGGGCGGACTTTCCCTTCGTGCGGGAAGTGGTGTCGAAGGAAGAAGCCCTTGCGCGGTTTCCTTCGGAGCCCTACAAGGAAGAGCTGCTGGCCGACATCCCCGAGCCTTCGGTCTCCCTGTATCGGCTGGGCGACTTTCTCGATCTGTGCCGGGGGCCGCACCTTCCGAGCAGCGGCCGGGTGGGCGTCTACAAGCTGATGAACACGGCGGGCGCCTACTGGCGGGGCGACTCCCGCAACCGGATGCTCACCCGCATCTACGGCTGCGCGTTCGCGAAGAAGAAGGAGCTCGACGAGCACCTGCGCCTGCTGGAGGAGATCAAGAAACGCGACCACCGCAGGCTGGGCAAGGAGCTCGACCTGTTCAGCGTGAACGACGAGATCGGTCCGGGACTGATCCTGTGGCACCCGAAGGGGGCGGTCGTCCGCCGGATCATGGAGGATTTCTGGCGCGCGGAGCACGCGCGGGCCGGGTACGATCTTGTCTTTTCCCCCCACATCGCACGCATCGACCTGTGGAGGATCAGCGGCCACCTGGACTACTACCGGCAGAGCATGTTCGCGCCCATCGGCGTGGAAGGGCAGGACTACCAGCTCAAGCCCATGAACTGCCCGTTCCACATCCAGATCTACAAGTCGAGGATGCGCTCCTACCGCGATCTGCCCGTCCGGTACGCGGAACTGGGGACCGTCTACCGATACGAGCCGTCCGGGACGCTGCATGGTCTCCTGCGCGTCCGGGGTTTCACGCAGGACGACGCCCATCTGTTCCTCCGGCCCGATCAGCTCGACGAGGAGATCTACGCGCTGCTCGACTTCACCCTGTTCGTTCTGCGCCGGTTCGGATTCGAGCGCTACAAGATCTACCTTTCGACGCGGCCGGAGAAGTACGCGGGAACGCTTGAGGACTGGGCGGCGGCGGAATCGGCCCTCAAACGGGCCTTGGAGCGGAAAGGAATCGCCTACGAGGTCGACCCCGGGGAGGGCGTCTTCTACGGGCCCAAGATTGACATCAAGATCGAGGACGTCCTCGGGCGGTCCTGGCAATGTTCGACGATCCAGGTGGATTTCAACAACCCGGGACGGTTCGACGTCGGGTACGTCGGCGACGACGGCGCGGAGCATCGGGCCATCATGATCCACCGGGCGCTCATGGGGTCGCTGGAGCGGTTCTTCGGCGTTCTCGTCGAGCAGTACGCGGGGGCGTTTCCTCTCTGGCTGGCGCCCGTCCAGGCCGACGTCCTCCCCGTCACCGACCGCCAGGCGGACTACGCCCGGGAGATCGTCGCGGCGCTGCGGGCGGGCGGGTTCCGGGCGGAAGGCGATTTCCGGAACGAGAAACTCGGCTATAAGATCCGCGAATCCCAGTTGCGGAAGGTTCCGTACGCCCTCGTGATCGGGGAGCGGGAAGTCGCGGGACGGCTGGTGTCTCCGCGGCGGCGGGGGGGGGAGCAGCTCCCGCCGATGTCCCTCGAGGACTTCCTCGGGACGTTGCGGAAAGAAGCGGAAAACCCCGAAACCTAAAGGAGGAAGCCATCGCCAGGGAATCGAGAATCAACGATCAGATCCGGGTGTCGAACGTCCGTTTGGTAGGAGTGGAGGGCGAGCAGCTGGGAATTGTCTCCACCGACGAGGCGATGCGGAGGGCGAGGGCGCTCGAGCTGGACCTCGTAGAAGTCGCGCCGAACGCGGACCCGCCCGTCTGCCGAATCATGGACTATGGAAAGTTCAAGTACATGCAGAGCAAACGGGAGCAGGAGGCGCGCAAGAAGCAGACGATCGTTCAGGTGAAGGAGATCAAGGTCCGGCCGAAGACCGACGAACATGACCTGAACGTGAAGCTGCGGCACATCCGGAGGTTTCTCGAGGAAGGCGACAAGGTCAAGGTGACGGTGCGGTTCCGCGGACGCGAGATGTCTTACGCGTCGCAGAGCGGGTTCGAGCTGCTCAAGAATCTGCTCGCCGAAGTTGCCGACCTGGCCAAGGTGGAGAGCCCGCCGAAGATGGAAGGCCGGACCATGATGGCGATCATCGCGCCGACCCTTCAGAAGCGGCGGATGGCGAAGCCGGAGAAAGCCGGAAGAAAGGCGCCTGCCGCGGAGGAAGGCGGCCAGGCGCCGGCGGCGCAAAAACAGGAGGAAGGCTAGATGCCGAAGATGAAGAGCAACCGCGGCGCGAAGAAGCGCTTCTCCGCGACCGGGGGTGGCGGGATCCGGAGGGCGAAGATGGGCAAGAGCCACATTCTCACGGGCAAGACGCGCAAGCGGAAACGGAAGCTCCGGAAGAGCGTGCTGGTGCACACGACCAACGAAAAATCGATCCGGCGCCTGCTGCCGTACCTGTAGGCCACCGGAAAAACGAGGGGAAATGCCATGCCACGTGTGAAACGAGCGGTACACTCGCACAAGAAACGGCGCAAAGTCCTCAAGGCGGCCAAGGGGTTCCGGGGGGGGCACGGGCACCTGCTGCGCTCCGCCAAGGAGGCCGTCGCCCGGTCTCTCCAGTACGCGTACCGGGACCGACGCACCCGGAAACGGGATTTCCGCGCGCTTTGGATCACCCGGGTCAATGCCGCCGCGCGCGAACACGGCCTTTCGTACAGCCAGTTCGCCTTCGGTCTGAAAAAGGCCGGCATCGAGATCGACCGGAAGATTCTCGCGGACCTGGCCGTGAACGACGCGGAAGGGTTCCGGGTCTTGGCCGATTCGGCCAAAGCCGCCCTCTCGTAAGCGGCTAGGGGGAACGCTGTTGCCCGACACGACGGAACGGATTGCGGTCCTCGCGGAGGAAGGCCTCCGCGCGATCGCCTCCGCGAAGACCGAGAGCGACCTGCTCGACGCGAAGGGCCGCTATTTCGGGAAAAAGGGGGCCATCTCCGAGTTCCTGAAGGGAGTGGCGTCCCTTTCCCTCGAGGAACGCAGGGCGGTGGGTGCCGCGGCGAACCAGGCGCGGTCCGGGCTGGAAACTGCCTTCGCGCGGCGCCTCGACGAGATCCGGGAAAAGGAGCGCATGGCGCGCGAAGGCGCGGAGAGGGCGGACGTGACCCTTGCCGGCCGCCGGACCGCCATCGGCCACCGCCATCCGGTCTCCCGCACGATGGCCGACATCATCGCCGTCTTCCAGCGCCTCGGCT
>CAYWOT010000107.1:0-7933 GCA_964459975.1 uncultured bacterium | reverse complement strand
CTCGGACGCTCGAACAACGAGGAGCCGCCGCAGCCGTTTTTGTTGAAACCCTTCACTCCGAACGATCTCATCCAGAAGGTGCGGGCCGTCCTGGACGCCTGACCGTCCGAAACCCGCCTACTTCCCCCCTTTCTGCTCGAGCTTCGTCTTCAGCGCTTCTCCGAGCGTTCCCAGCGCGCGCGGCGGCTCCGCCATGTAGCGCCGGTACTCCTCCCTTTCCTCCGCCCGGCCTTGCTCCGCCTCATCCCCGGACGGGGAGAGGGAGATCCGGCGCTTTTCCCGCTCGACCGAGTCCACCTTCACACGAATCTCCTCTCCCTCCCGCACCGCGTCGCGCGGATGCCGGATCCTCGTTCCACCGCCGAGGCGGGAAACGTGGACGAGTCCCTCCACCCCGGTTTCCAGGGCGACGAAGGCGCCGTAGGGGGCGAGGCGCGTGACCCTGCCCACGTGGCACGACTCCGGCGGGTACCTCGCCTCGACGCCGTCCCACGGATCCGCCAGCGTTTTCTTGAGGCTGAACGTGAAGCGCTCCCGCTCCCAGTCGAGGCTCACCGCCGCGACCTCCACCTCGCGTCCCGCCGCAAGCGCCTCCCGGATGTCCGTTCCGCGGTCCCAGGCGACCTCCGACGCCGGGATCAGTCCGTCGATCGCCCCCACGCGCACGAAGGCGCCGAAATCCCGAACCGACGTGATCGTCGCCTTGACGGTCATCCCCTCGCGCAGCGTCTTCCGCATCGCCTCCCTTTCCCGGATGCGCTCTTCCTCCAGCAGAACGCGGCGGGAAACGACGATGTTGCGCCCCGCCTCCTCGTACCGCGTGATCCGGAACCGAAGGTGCTTCCCGAGGAGCTCTTCGCGGCCTTCCGCGGGGCCTAGGTCCATCTGCGACGACGGGCAGAACGCCCGCAGACTCCCGGCGATCCGGACCCGGAATCCGCCCTTGACCGCCTGTTCCACCGTTCCCTCGACCGGAATTCCGCTTCGCCAGGCGTCCTCAAGCTGCGCGCGCCCGACGGAACCCCCCGCAATCCGGGTGGTGAACACCAATTCGTGACGGCTCGTCCCCGCGAAGTACGCCTCCACCACATCGCCTTCGCCGACGGACACGTTCCCGTCCGCGTCCCGGAACTCCTTGGCGTCGACGCATCCTTCCCCTTTCGTGCCCAGATCGAGGAATACGTGCTCCGCCGTCACGCCGACGACCCGCGCCGAGATCTTCCGCCCCGGTTCCAGCTCGGCGGGCGCCGGGGGACTCCTCTCGAGCAGCGCCGCGAAATCGTCCTCTTCGGGGCCTCCGCCGCGTTCGCGATCATTCCGGTCCATCGGGGATCCCCTCTCCCTGCGGTTTCGTCCGGCCCGTTTCGCGAACCGCGGCCGTCTCCCCTTCCGCAACGCCGATGTAGGGCAGCGCCCGGTCGCGGTCCGCCCGGTCCAGTCCGTAGCCGACAACCCACACATCCGGGATGTCGAACCCGAGGTAATCGATCCGCACCTCCCTTTCGAGGCGCTCCTTTTTCCGCAGCAGGACGCACGTCTTCAGGGAGGCCGGCCGCCGCGGAAGCAGGCTGTCCATGAGATAGGCCAGCGTGTTCCCCGTATCGACGATGTCTTCCACCACCAGCACCTCCTTTCCCGCGATGTCCGTGCGCAGGTCCATGAGCAGGCGCACGGCGCCCGATCCCGTCGCCCCGGTCGCGTACGCGGCCAGGGCCATGAAGTCGATGCGCCTCGGAACGGTGAGCAGACGGGCGAGGTCGGCCAGAAAGATGAAGCAGCCGCGCAGGACCCCGACCAGGACCAGATCCCGGGAGCCGGCGTAGTCGGCGGACACCCGACGGGCGAGTTCCTCGACCCGCCGCCGGATCCGCTTCTCGGAGATCAGGACCGGCGGTCCTTCCGGAATCCTCGCGGGCACCGCATTCCTCCGCGCTGCTGTCGTCCCGCCGCGGCGATGAGGTACTCTGAACGCGGAGGGGCGTTTTTCCGTAAAGGCGGCCACCCCATTTTCTCACACTTGCGCGACGGGCGAAAACGCCGGGGAACGGGAGGAGCGCGTGGACCGGACGATCGAGGGAAACGTCGTCGACGTGATCCGCGGCGGCACCTTCGCCGCGAGGGTGTTCCACGAGCGCGGCGTGATCACGAGGGTGGAACCGGCCCCCGGACCTTTTGCGGGGTTCCTTCTCCCCGGGTTCATCGACGCGCACATCCACATCGACTCCTCCCTCCTGTGCCCGTCGCGGTTCGCCGAGGCGGTCGTTCCCTTCGGCACGACCGCCGTCATCACCGATCCGCATGAGATCGCCAACGTCTGCGGCCTGCCCGGGATCGACTACATGCGCAGAGACGCTGCGGCTGCGCCCCTCCGGGTCTTCTTCACCGCTCCTTCGTGCGTGCCCGCCACCGCGTTCGAGGCCAGCGGGGCGTCGCTCGGAGCCGCCGAGGTCGACGCCCTCCTCCGGGAACCCGACGTCGTCGCCCTCGGGGAAGTCATGAACTACCGCGGAGCGATCGACGGCGACCCCGATCTGACGGCGAAGATCGGGGCGGCGCGGCGGGCGGGAAAACCGGTCGACGGCCACTGCCCGATGCTCACGGGTGAGGATCTTCGGCGGTACGTACGCCTGGGGATCACCACCGATCATGAGAGCACCACCGCGGAGGAAGCCGCCGAGAAGCACGCCCTCGGCATGCGGATCTTCGTCCGGGAGGGGTCGGCCGCGAAAAACCTCGAGGCCCTCGCCCCCTTCGCAAAGGATCACCCCTTCTGTCTTGTCTCCGACGACAAGCTCGCCATCGACCTGCACGCCGGCCACCTGGACCGCTGCCTCGCCCGCGCGGTGTCGCTGGGAATCGACCCGCTTCATGCGGTGCGCTCGGTCACGCTGCGGCCCGCCGGGCACTACGGCCTTCCTCTCGGAGCAATCGCCGAAGGCCGGCGTGCCGACATCGTCAAGGTGCGCGACCTGTCCGGTTTTTCGGTGGAGGAGGTCTACGTCGGCGGCACCCGCGTCGCGCAGGGAGGCCGCGCCCTGTTCGCGCCGCGCCCCGCCGGGATGGACTTTCCGTTCCCGGTGCGCGAGCGGCGGCCCGAAGACTTCATCGTGCGGGCCTCCGGCGGAGCGGCCGCCGTCCGCGTGATCCGGCTGATCCGGGACCAGATCGTCACCGGGAGCGAGACGGCCGTGCTCCGGACGGCGGGCGGCGCCGTGCTCCCGGACCCCGAACGCGACGTCCTCGCGATCTCCGTCGTCAACCGGTACCGAGACGCCCCCGTCGCGACCGGCTTCGTCGGAGGCTTCGGCCTTGCGGCCGGCGCCATGGCGTCGAGCGTATCCCACGATTCCCACAATCTCATCGTCGTGGGGACCGGCGCGCGGGAGATGGCGGATGCGGTGAACGCCCTCATCCGGGCGTCGGGCGGGCTGTGCTTCTCCAGGGACGGAACCACGGCGCTACTGCCGCTGCCGATCGCCGGCCTGATGAGCGCGGCCGCGCCGGACGACGTGCGGGACCGCCTCGGCCTCCTGCAGCGCGCGGTCCGGGAAGCCGGCTGCGCGCTTCCGTGCCCCTTCATGACGCTGTCCTTCCTGAGCCTCCTCGTGGTCCCGCACCTCAAGATCGGCGACCGCGGGCTGTTCGACGTGGACGCATTCCGCTTCGTGGGGCCGGTCCTTCGGAACGGCCGCTGAAGACCTTCCGACCTTCCTAATCCTGCGCTTCGGCGAGATTCCGGTCGAGGCTGTAGGCGGCGCTGATGAGACCCAGGTGGGTGAAGGCCTGGGGATAGTTGCCCAGGTGCTCGCCGCTCGGGCCGAGCTCCTCCGCGAACAATCCCAGGTGGTTCGCGTACGCGAGCATCTTCTCGAAATAGAGCCTCGCCCTCTGGACTTCCCCGGCGCGGGAAAGGCATTCGACGAACCAGAAGGAGCACATCGTAAAGGTCCCTTCGTTGCCTTCGATTCCGTCGGGGAGCCGGCCCTGGCCCCGATACCGGTAGACGTGGGAATCCACGACGAGGTCCTTCCCGATCGCCCGGAGGGTGGAGAGCCACCGGGGGTCCGTCGGGCTGATGAATTTCACCAGCGGCATCAGGAGATTCGCGGCGTCGAGCGTCGTGCCCCCGCGGAACTGGGTGAAGGTCTGGCGCCGCGCGTGCCAGAAGTTCTCGAAGACGTCGCGGTAGATCGCGTCGCGCACCCGGTGCCAGCGGTCGAGTGGAGCGGGAAGCGACCGTTTCCGGGCGAGCCGGATCCCCCGGTCCACGGCCACCCAGCACATCAGGCGGGAGTAGAGGAAGTGTTTGCCCTTGCTCCGCATCTCCCAGATCCCCTCGTCCTTCCGCCGCCAGTTCGCGCAGACCCAGTCGATCAGGCGGACGAGATCCCGCCAGAAGTCGTGGCTGATCGGGGTGCCGTATTTGTCGTGGAGGTAGACCGAATCCATGAGCTCCCCGTAGATGTCGAGCTGGAGCTGCTTGTAGGCCTCGTTCCCGACGCGGACCGGAGCGGACTTCCGGTACCCCTCGAAGTGGTCAAGCTGCTCTTCCTCGAGCTCATGTCTCCCGTCGATCCCGTACATCACCTGCAGCGAGCCGTCCGGCCCGAGCTCGCCGCACCGGGCCTCGATCCAGCGCATGAAGCTGGCGGCCTCTGCCGTGTACCCGAGCCGGATGAGCGCGTAGAGCGTAAACGATGCGTCCCGGATCCAGGCGTACCGGTAGTCCCAGTTCCGCGTTCCCCCGATCTCCTCGGGAAGCCCGAAGGTCGGCGCGGCCACGATGGAGCCGTCGGTCGATGAGGTCAGCATTTTCAGCGTGAGCGCCGAACGGTTCACCATCTCCCGCCATCGCCCCCGGTAGTTCGAGTGCGCGACCCACCTTCGCCAGTAGTTGAGCGTGTCCTTGAATGCCGAGGAGGTGTACTCCTGACCCGACGAAGGGGAGTCTTCGCCCACGCGCGCCTCCTCCAGCACGAAGGACGCGGTTTCGCCCGCGCGGAGTGTGAACTCCGCGGACGCCTGGCCCTTCGTCGCGCGAAGCGGAACCTCCGACCGGAGCCGGAGCGCGACCAGCCCCTTCTTTTCGGGGAGAAACACGATCTCCTTCTCCCGCTTCTCGACCCGGTGTCCGCAGCGGCCGTAGTCGAACCGCGGATCGCAGACCATGCGGAAGCGGATCTCGCCGCGGATCGTCTTCACGCGACGAACGAGATCGTGCAACCGGCACCCGTCCTCCTCCACCGCCATGAAATCCGAGATCTCGGCCACCCCTTCCTCGGAGAGGAATCGGCTCAGCAGGATGTTCGAGTCGGGAAGATAGATCTGCTTGTGGCGCGCCCCGTCGATGATCGGGGCGATGCGGAAGCGCCCTCCCCGCTCGCAGTCGAGCATCGCCGCGAAGACGGAAGGGGAATCGAATCGGGGAAAGCAGAGAAAGTCGATGGAGCCGTCCACCCCGACGAGCGCGACCGTGTGGAGGTCTCCGACGACCCCGTAATTTTCGATCGGCTGATATGGCACGTCCGCTGGTTCCCCCGGGCGCCGGGCCCCTCCGGCGGGTTTCCCTACGCCGCTTTCCCGTACTCCTCCAGCGTCGAGCGCACGCCGTCCCGGGTCCGGTAATAGAGGGTGAACCGGAGATCCCGCGCCGGCGGATGCGAGCGATACACCTGCAGGGCGGCGTCTTCCGGCCGGCCGATCGGTTCCCAGCGCGCGTTCGTGTTGGGCCGCACGAACCGTCCGCTCAACAGCAGCCGGAAGAACATCAGGTCGCAAAGCATCCCTTCGAGCCAGGGCACCCAGTTCTCGTACCCGGCGATCCACTTGACGTACGGGGCATGGTCGAGGAGCAGCTCGGCCGTCGCCCGATTGGCGAAATCGCACGCGCCGAAGAAGACTCCGTCGTACCGCGTGACGGAGGCGATCATGTTCTTGAGCTTGGTGCGGCTGATGTCCGTCGCCGCACTGATCGAATTGCGCTTGGCGTGGCACGCGACGTAGGCGATCTTGGCCCGGTTGTCGACGCCCTGGTCGTACCGGGAGAACGCGTCCTTCAACCCCTGCGCGTTCTGGAAGACGGTGTAGCTGAAGAGCGCATCGTGTCCGGGGCGGTCATGCCGGTATCCGTTCCGGCGCGCGTACGTCTCTTCCGTGTCCCGCTTCAACTGCTCGAAAAACGGCTTGACCGATTCTACGTGACGGTCGTCCCACTGGGCCTCGAAAACCTTGATGACGTACCGATATCCGTTCCTTTCCCGCATGGCGACTCCCCTGTGCCCCCTGGACGAGCGACGAACCGGCCGACGGCCCCGCTCTCTTGAAGAAACGGAGGAGCCGCAGCCCCCTCCCGTGCGGCGCGGCATTTCGGGAAGACTTCGGGGCTTCGCTCTCCCTCGTCGTTTGATTATACGACACGACGGGTCATGCGGAGAAGAAGATGAGAAAATCACTCAAAACTACAGTATTTTGTATTTTCAGCGGGACGAGAGCCCCTCGGCCGTCTTCCCGGCGGAATCCGGACGGGTCGAATCTATTGCGCCATTTTTCTATTCCCCATGGGACATATGTATACTCTATAAATTACGTTATTTCAAATGGATAGTATCTACATTTCAATCTATTCCATGATGTTTTCTAGCGGTTTCTCTCCCCATCCGGTCATTTCGGGACGACCGGACCGAGCCTGAGCGGCCGCATGTCATACGAGTTCTCGTACGTCGAGGCGGGATTGTCCCACGCAACCGGGGCGGCCTTCGCGGATCGTTTCACCATGACCCGGTCGCAGCCGACGTCCGCTACGCTCAGGTTCCGAAACTGCGCCCAGCACTCCGGGTTCTTCGCCGTGTCCTTGACGACGACGAAGAACGAGTACCCCTGCTGCTCGCTGCTCCTGTATTGCGGCCGCATCCAGTACTCCTTCCCGCACGCCTTCAAGCCGTCGAAGAGGGAACCCCCGCGGAACTGCGGGTACGCCGAGTAGTAGTCCCTCCCGCCCAGGTCCACCTTGCCGCTGACGACGATCACCGAGTCCGCGTCCGGCACCGTGGCGAGGATCTCGTCGGTCGTCCGGCCCGGCGCCAGCACCTTCGGTTCGACGCGGTACGGCGGAGGCCTGTCCGACGGCGCCTTGACGTAGGCGGGAAGTCCCGCGGGACCGCGGTTCTCCTGAGCCACGGCCGGATGAGACGCGAGCGCCACGACGATCGCAGCGATTACCGCCGCCAATCCCCTGCCGTTCATGAATCCTCCTTCCATGCGCCGTCCGCCGGCACTAGCGCGGAGTTGCCGTCTGCGGCGGAAGCGCCCTGACATCGACGCCGGAAATCATCCGTCTCCCCGATCCGCTTGCCGAAGCCGCCTCGTTCGCCATCGCATCGCGGTGCGGCAACGCCGTGTATCGGACATCGCGGATCCGCCTGCGCCCCGTTCCCGTCGCTTGCGGCCCGACCGCTTGCCCCGCCTCGGCGGGCCGGCGCGCGGGCCGCCCGACGAAATCGATGCTCCGCGCGACTCTCCTGCCGACGCCGGCAGCCTGCGGCCCGGCCTCCTCGTGCGGCACCGCGGCAAACCGCATTCCGGAAGCGTCACGCCTCCCGGAGCCGGTCAACGGAACCGGCGCAGCCGTCCCCCCGCCGATGTCCGGGGGAGGCTCCGGGGCTGCCGGCGCCTGCGGCTCGCCGCGCGGCGGGCCCTCGGCTCCCCCCGGCGGAAGCGGCGGTGGCTCCCGAACCGCGCGGGACACGGTCTCTCCCGTCTTGACCCCCGAGACGCAGCACCCGTTCTCTACGGGCGGGGGAACCTCGTCCTTGAGCCAGCAACCCTCCATCCGCCCCGGCACCCCCGGCCGGACGTACGTGTAGGCGCGGCAACGGGAGTTCTGGGCACACGCCTCCCGGCAGGCGTCCGGACCGCCCCGAAGCCAGCGTCGAAG
>CAYWOT010000106.1:3860-7956 GCA_964459975.1 uncultured bacterium | reverse complement strand
AATGGCGTTGATGGACAGTATGCCGCGGGCGTACATCCGCTTCCGGAGCCCCCGCACTTCCTTCGCCAGCTCCTTCTCTTTCCCCGGCACCGCGGCCTCCACCACTCGACGAGCCTGGGCGCGGACTTCGGGGGCGTAGCCGGCGAACGGCTCCTCCCCGAAGCAGGGCGCGGGAAAGGCCCACACCAAGGCAAGCAGCACGACGACGAACACCGTAGGAAGGATTCCGCCGCGAACGATGGGGATTTCGTTCACCATAAACATTGTATGGTATCATTGCTCCAAGGAAAATCCGATATGAGCAATTTTCAGTCCCTCGTGGAAATCATGGCCCGCCTCCGGGGCGAGGACGGATGCGCGTGGGATCGGGCCCAGACCCATGCCTCGCTTCGCCCCTACCTGCTCGAAGAAGCCTATGAGGTGATCGACGCGATCACCCGCAACGATCCCGCGCTGCTCCGGGAGGAGCTGGGCGATCTCCTGCTCCAGATCCTCTTCCACGCCAGAATCGCTTCCGAAAACAAGGAGTTCGATATCTCCGACGTGATCGATTCCATCTCGGCCAAGATGATCCGGAGACACCCCCACGTCTTCGCCCAAGCACAGGCCGCAACACCGGAGGCCGTCTCCCTGCAGTGGGAGCAGATCAAAAAAACCCTCGAAAACAAGAACCACTCGTCCCTCATCGGCGGAGTTCCCCGGAGCTTCCCCTCGCTCCTGCGCGCGGCAAAGATCACCAAGAAGGCGGCGCGGGCGGGATTCGACTGGAGCGCCGTCGCGGACGTGATGGCGAAGGTCGACGAGGAGCTGGCGGAGCTCAGGGAAGCCGTTTCGGATGGAGAGCCGGCGAGCATCGAGCACGAGTTCGGAGACGTCCTCTTCGCGCTGGTCAACCTGGCGCGTTTCCTGGATGTCCATCCCGAGGTCGCCTTGGCCTCCGCGAACGAACGATTCGAGAAGCGTTTCCACACGATGGAAAAAATCGCCGAACAATCGGGGCGTTGCATCGAGTCAACCGACCTCGAAACGCTCGACCGTTTCTGGGAGGAAGCCAAGCGGTCGACGAAGTGAACCCGCCGCCGCATTCCACACCGGTTGTGGAGGGGTTGTGGATTGCCTTGTGGATAGCCTGAGTCCTGCAAGCACGCGACGCACGTTGCACGAATTGCCTATTTCTTGAGCAGTCCCGGCCGGCCGCCCCGGCGGGTCCCTTCGAACTCCAGAAGCGTCCGCTTCGCGTCGATCCCTTTCCCGAATCCGACCAGACGCCCGCCGGCTCCCACGACCCGGTGACACGGGACGAGGACGGGCCACGGGTTTCGCGCCACGGCCGCGCCGACCGCGCGCGCCGCCCCCGGCTTTCCGCACCGCCCGGCAAGCTCACCGTAGGTGACCGTCGTGCCGTACGGAACGCGGATCAGCGCCTTGAGCACCGTGCGCCGGAATCCCCGGGCGAGGTCCCAGTCGATCCCCGCAGCGGCCACATCGGCCGGCGCCACCGGCTGGCCCTCGGAGTAGGCCCGAAGAAGCCTCCCGGCCGCACATTCGTCGGTGCCGACGATCTTCGCCCCCGGGTATCGGTCCGCCAGAACCCGTTCGAGCTCGTCCCGCGACCGCTCCCACTCCACGGACTGCAGCATCCCGTCCCGCACCACCGCGGCTCCCACGCCGCAGGGGAGACGAACCGCCACAGTCCGCATCACCTCCGGACATGCGCCGGGTCGCCGCCGGCCAACCGTCCGCTTCAAAGCCGAATCCTCCCGTTTGCCTTTGACATCGTTCGTTTACGAATAGTATATTACGTTTTTATCTATTTCCGCCGGCGTCCGCGGTTCCGTAAGGAGGATCCTTTGGCCAAGAGCAAATCCGCGATCAAGCGTCACAAGCAGAGCCTCAAACGCAGGACGAGGAACCGCCACGTCCGCTCCTCGGTGAAGACCGTCGTCAAGGAAGTGCGGTCCGCCTTGGAGACCCAGGGCGCCGCCGAGGCCGAGAAGGTGCTTTCCAGGGCGTCTTCGGTCATCCACCGGGCAGGGTCCAAGGGCGTGCTTCACAGGAAAAACGTCGCGCGGAAGGTCGCGAGGCTCTCCGTCGCAATCCGGAAGGCCGCCGCCGCGGGCGGCGCCTCACGCTAGAAGCTTCAGCAGACGGATCTCGAAGACCTGCTCGGGGGTGAGACCGCTCGCCCCTTTGAGTTCGGCGTCGATGCGCGCCAACGTCGAGAGCACGGCCGCCTCCCGCGCACCCGGAGCCGTCGCGGCGCCGTAGCCCCTTCCCCCGCCCTTCCCGCGTTGCGCCGCCCAGGCGATCCGCCTTCGGGCAGCCCAGGCGATCGCTCCGACCAGGGCATGGTATTCGGCGGGCTCCGCGGCGGCGGCGAACCGCCGAAACGCATCGATGCACGCGACCCGGTTTCGCGCGATCAGGTCGGCCGCCAGCCGAAACGGATCCACCCCGCCGCCGGCGACGCAGACCTGCCGGATCTCCTCCTCTCCGATCCTCTCCCGGGACGCCGCATACGCGAGCAGCTTTCCCATTTCCGCCTTCAACCGGGGGAAATCGCCTCCAACCCACCGAGCGAGAAAGACCGCCGCGTCCCGGGACATCTCCTTGCCGTCCTCGGCCGCCCGGGACGCCGCGTAGTCCGCCATCGCCCCGGCGACCTCGTCCTCTCCGGGAGAAGCCTTCCGGATCCCCCGCACCGCAGTGAAAAAACGCTCCGCTTTTCGCTCCGTGCACGGGATCACGAGCGCCACGGAAACGTCGGGGGACGCCAGATACTCCACGATCTCCTTGCGGGGCCCCTGCTTCCAGTCCGCCGCATCGGGGAGCTCGAAGATCCGCCGGCGGAAAAGGAAGGACAAGGACCGCCAGGCCGCTGCCGGAGACTGACGTTCCAGGTCGGCGGCGGTCCAGTGGACCCGCTCCACCGTTTCCCCGTCCCGCCGGAACCGGGCCTCGAGCGCCTCGGCCAGCAGCTCCGACAGCCTCGCCCCCTCTCCCACCAGGAGGTACGCGGGGGCCGGCTCGGCCTCGATCCACGAGCGAAACAGCGGCGTGTCCGCCCCCTTCGTCACAGGATAACCCGCAATGTCTGCCCGATCCGCCGGGCCATCCGGCGGCAGACCTCCTCGAACGCCTTGCGCCGGTTGGACTCCGTGTACTGGAAATCGGGGCCGGCGAAATAGGAGGCGCCGTCGGAAAGCCCTTCGCCCTTCCACAAAAGCCTGCCGTGGGCAACCTCCACGATCCGGACGTCGACCGATATCCGCAGCCGGTGTTCGAGCGCGAACTGGTCCTTTCCGTGGGAGACCACCTCATCGTGGACGTCTCGAACCGTCCCGTCGATGGCGTAATCCGCCAGCCTCTCGGCGAACGTGCCCCGGAATCCAGTGCGCCGCATCTCCTCCCGGAGGCGCGCCGCCAAGTATGCGCCGGCATCCGGCACGAGCGACTGGTTCAGAAAGGGCCTCAAGTCCACACGGATTTGGGGATCGGCGAAACGGGACTCCGGGCGCGTCTGAAGCCTGTATCCGCAGGCGGAAAGCGAGAGAAAAAGCACGAGGGACAGGAGGCCCCCTGCGAAGCGGACGGCTCGCCGGGAAATGCCGGCGGCCCGGGGGTCGCCGGGCCGTCGCGCCTCGGCGCCCGCGCGCGCTGCTGCAACCGAACCGGCGGGCGTCATTGCGCTACACAACGATGCTCACGAGTTTCTTGGGAACGTATACCATCTTCCGGATCGTTTTTCCCTCCGTGTATTCGCGAACGCGGGGATCGGCGAAGACTTTCGCCCGGATCTCCTCTTCGGTCGCCTCGGCGTCGACCGTGATCCGCGACCGCAGCTTCCCGTTGATCTGCACCACGACCAGGATCTCCTCCGCCCGGGCCATCTCCCGATCGACCGTCGGCCACGCTTGCGTGGCCGCAAGGCCCTCTTTCCCGATTCTCTCCCAGAGTTCCTCGCTCAAGTGGGGGGCGAACGGCGAGAGCATGAGAACGAGCGTCTCGACCGCCTCGCGCAGCGCCGGGGCGGCCGTCGACTCCCACGCGTCCTCCTCCACTTCCCCGTCGCGATCGTTTCACGGAAAGCAGTAGC
>CAYWOT010000106.1:0-3850 GCA_964459975.1 uncultured bacterium | reverse complement strand
AGATCGCCGTGTTGAAGTGGTACCGCTCCTCGACGTCCCCGGTCACCTTTCGGAGCGTCCGGTGTGTGATCCGCCGGATCCGCCGCGTTTCGGGCGTGTCCTCGCTGCGGTCCCCGGCGCGTGCGATCGCGTCGCGGTGCTGCGCGATCAGGCGGAACACCCTGCCCAGAAACCGGAACGCACCTTCGACACCCTGCTCGCTCCACTCCAGATCCTTCTCCGGGGGCGACGCGAAGAGGGAGAACAGCCTCGCCGTGTCCGCGCCGTACCGTCCGATCAGGGCCGACGGCTCGACCACGTTGCGCTTGGACTTCGACATCTTCATCGAACGTCCCACCTGCGCCTTCTCCCCGCACTGCCGGCACCGTCCCTCTTCGTCGACCTCTTCCGGATACCGCCAGCCGTGCTTCGGGCATTCGAGCGTTTGCATGCAGACCATTCCCTGGGACAGGAGCCGCCGGAACGGTTCGTTCCCCGGCGCGATCCCCCGGTCGCGGAGGTACTTGTGGAAGAACCTCGCGTAGATGAGGTGCATGCACGCGTGCTCCACACCGCCTACGTACTGGTCCACCGGCATCCACCTGCGCATCCGGTCCGGGTCGAGCGGCTCCCGCTCGTTGGCCGGATCGATGTACCGGAGAAAGTACCAGCTCGATTCGACGAACGTGTCGAAGGTGTCCGTCTCCCGCCGGCCTTCCGCGCCGCAGCGTGGGCAGGGAACCCGGAGCCATTCCTCCGCCGCGGCCAGGGGATTTCCTTTTTCGCGGGTGTAGGCCAGGTTCTCGGGCAGGACCACCGGAAGGTCCCGGGCGGGGACGGGAACGACCCCGCAGGTCGCGCAATGGATGACCGGGATGGGGCAGCCCCAGTACCTCTGCCGGCTCACTCCCCAGTCACGGAGGCGATACTGGACCTTTCCCCGCCCGATTCCCTTCTCCTCGAAATACCGGGTGATCCGCTTCTTGCCTTCCTCGTTCGGCAACCCGGTGAACGGTCCGGACTCCGCCATGCGGCCGGGCCCCTCGTAGGCTCCGCTCATCGTTTCGGCGCGGAGTTCCTCCCCGTCGGGCTGGATGACGACCCGCACCGGGAGCCCGTACTTCGCGGCGAACTCGAAGTCGCGCTGGTCGTGCGCCGGCACCGCCATCACCGCCCCGGTGCCGTATTCGGCGAGGACGAAGTTGGCGGCATAGATGGGAATCGCCTGCCCCGTCACCGGGTTGCGGCAGTAGCCGCCGGTGAAGACTCCCTCCTTTTCCGTTTCCTCGCTCGACCGGGCGAACTTGTCCTGCCGCGCGACCCGGTCCACGAACGCGCGCACCTCCGGCTCTCTCCCGGCTTTCCTGGCGAACGAGAGGACGAGCGGGTGCTCGGGCGCCATACTCATGAACGTGGCACCGTACACGGTGTCGGGGCGCGTCGTGAACACCGTGATCGTCCCTTCGCCGGTCTCCAGAGGAAACTCGATCTCGGCGCCTTCGCTGCGTCCGATCCAGTTCCGCTGCATTTCTAGCACGTTGTCCGGCCATCCCCCACGGATTTCCTCATGTCCGGAAAGGAGCTCCTCCGCGTATTTCGTGATGCCGATGAACCACTGGTCGAGCTCGCGCTGGGTGACGTGCACCTGGTCGTGGATGTAGCAGGTGCCGTCCCGGTTCACCTGTTCGTTGGCCAGAACGGTCTCGCACTCGTCACACCAGTTGAGCTGCGCCCGCTTGCGGTAGGCCAGGCCGTCCTCCAGCATCCATAGGAAGAACAGCTGCTCCCACCGGTAATAATCGGGCGAACAGGTGGCGAATTCGCGCTCCCAGTCGTAGGAAATCCCCAGCTCCCGGAGCTGCTGCCGCATGAAGCCGATGTTCTCCCATGTCCACCGCGCGGGGTGAACTCCGTGCCGGTGGGCGGCGTTTTCCGCCGGGAGGCCGAACGCGTCCCAGCCGATGGGGTGCAGAACCTGGAACCCCCGCATGCGTTTGAAGCGGGCGATGAGGTCCCCGATCGTGTACACGCGGACGTGTCCCATGTGGATGCGCCCCGACGGGTACGGAAACATCTCGAGACAGTAGAACTTCGGTGCGGTGATCTCATCAGGGCAGCGGAAGACCCCCGCTTCCTCCCACCGCTTCTGCCATTTTCCTTCGATCTCCTCGGGCCGGTACTTCACGGTGCCACCTTTTTCTTCGTAAGTTCCGAGATCTTGTCCAGGATCCCGTTGATGAACGCCCCGGAATCCTCCGCGCCGAACCGCTTCCCCAGGTCGACGGCTTCGTTGATCGCGACCGCGAACGGGATGTCGCGGGACCGGCTGATCTCGAACGCCCCGAGACGGAGGATGTTCCGGTCGACGAAGGTCATCCGCTCCAGACGCCAGTTCTCGGCGGCGCGGCGGATCAGGTCGTCGATCTCGTCGCGGCTCTGCCACACTCCCCGCACCGTCTCCTCGTAGTACCCGAGGTCCGGTGGCGCGGTCGAGACCGACGGAAAAAGGGGGATGGCCTCGTCCGGGCCAACCCCCAGGAAATCCATCATGAACAGCGTCTGAAAGGCCTTCTCCCGCGATTCCCGGCGCAAACCCCTTTTGCTCCCTCCACCCCGTTCCTTCAGAGCTGGCGAAGGAGCTTCGCCATCTCGATCGCCGAAAGAGCCGCCTCGAATCCCTTGTTCCCGCCTTTGGTCCCGGCCCGTTCGATCGCCTGTTCCACCGTGTCGGTCGTGAGCACCCCGAACGCCACGGGAACGCCGGATTCCAGCATCACCTGGGCGACGCCTTTGGTGACCTCGGCGCTCAGGTACTCGAAGTGCGGCGTGCCTCCCCGGATCAGCGCACCGAGGGCCACGACGGCGTCGACCTTGGCCGCGGAGGCGCGCCGGATCGCCAGGGGAAGCTCGAAGGAGCCCGGTACCCTGACGACGGTGACGTCCTTCTCGTCGACCCCGTGCCGGCGCAGGGCGTCCATGGCCCCCTCCACGAGCCGGTCCGTGATGAAGCTGTTGAACCGCGAGACCACGATCGCGATCGCAAGCCCCTGACCTTGAAGGTCGCCCTCGACTGTCCGCGCCATCGCCCCTCCTATTCGACGCTCAGGATGTGCCCCATCTTTTTCTTCTTCGTCTTGAGATACTTGACGTTCGCGTCCGTCGGGGGCACCTCGACCGGGACCCGCTCGACCACCCGCAGGCCGTATCCCTCGAGGCCGATGATTTTCTTGGGGTTGTTCGTGAGGAGGCGGATCTCCCGGACCCCGAGGTCCACGAGAATCTGCGCGCCGACGCCGTAGTCCCTCAAGTCCGGCTTGAACCCGAGCCGCTGGTTCGCCTCCACGGTGTCGAACCCCCGGTCCTGGAGGCGGTACGCGCGGATCTTGTTTTCCAGTCCGATTCCCCGCCCTTCCTGGCGCATGTACAGGAGGATGCCGGTCCCCTCGGCCTCGATCTTCTGCAGCGCGCTGTGGAGCTGCTCTCCGCAGTCGCACCGCACCGATCCGAAGACGTCCCCGGTCAGGCATTCCGAGTGGACGCGGACGAGAACCGGGACGTCGGGCCGGATCTCTCCCATGACCATGGCGATGTGCGTATCGCCGTTCATCGTGTTCCGGTACGCGACAGCCGTGAACTCGCCGCCCGTCCGCACCGGCATCCGGGTCTCCCCCACCCGCTTCACCAGTCGCTCCCGGCGCATCCGGTACTCGACGAGGTCCCGGATCGAGGCGATCGGCAGGGCGTGCTGCTCCGCGAACGTCCGCAGGTCGGGCATCCGCGCCATCGTCCCGTCCTCGTTCATGATCTCGCAGATGACCCCCGCGGGAGAACAGCCGGCAAGCCGCGCCAGATCGACGGACCCCTCCGTCTG
>CAYWOT010000105.1:0-7966 GCA_964459975.1 uncultured bacterium | reverse complement strand
TCCGAAGAGCATCAGCGCCAGGAGCGCCCCGATTCCGGCGGCGGGCAGCCCCGAGAGGATGGTCAGGGGATGGATGAAGCTCTCGTACAGGATCCCGAGGACCATGTAGATCACCAGGATGGCCATGATCAGAAGCACGCCCATTCCCTTGAGCGAATCCTGGAACGCCTGCGCCGTCCCCTGAAAGCTCGTCGTGATCGTGGGTGGAAGCGTCGCACGCGCGACCTTGTTCACCGCCGCCACCGCGTCGCCCAGGGAGACGCCGGGCGCCAGGTTGAAGGAGAGGGTCACCGCCGGGAGCTGGCCGAGGTGGTTCACCAGGAGGGGGCCCACGCCGGGGGTCAGCGTGGCGACTGCGCTCAACGGGACGAGCGTCCCCGACGACGAGCGGATATAGAGCCGGGAGAGGGCCGCCGGGTCGGCCTGGTACCGGGGCATCAGCTCGAGGATGACCTCGTAGGTGTCGTTCGGCGTGTAGATCGTGGAGACCTGGCGCGAGCCGTAGGCGCTGTAAAGGGCCTCCTCGATCTGCTGCGCGGACACACCCACGGCCTTCGCCTTGTCCCGGTCGATCGCCACGTTGACCTGGGGATTCTTGATCTGCAGGTCGCTCGTCACGTCCTGCAGCCCCGGGATCTTGCGCATCTCGTCCTCCAGGACCGGGGCCATGCGGTAGAGGTCCGACGTGTCGGGGCTCTGCAGAGTCAGCTGGTACTGGCTCTTCGTCAGGTGTCCTCCGATCCGGATCGGAGGGATATTCTGCAGGAAGGCCCGGATCCCCGGGACGGCGGCGAGCTTCGGCCGGATCTCCTGGATGAACCCGTCCACGCTCACCTTGCGCTCGCTGCGGGGCTTCAGGCGAATGAAGATGCGCCCCGCGTTGCTCGCCGAGTTGGACCCGCTCGGACCGATGGCCGACATGAACGAATCCACGTTCGGGTCGGCGGCGACGACGGCCGCCAGCGCCTGCTGGTGCCTCTTCATCGACTCGAACGACGTCCCCTGCGCGGTTTCCGTGAAGCCGAAGGCCCGGCCCGTGTCCTCGCTCGGCAGGAAGCCCTTGGGGATCACGATGAAGAGCCCCCCGGTCCCGACGAGGAGCACGACGAAGAGCACGAGCACCGCCCGCCGGTGCCGCAGGGCCGAGCGGAGGGTCCGGTCGTAGAACGAGAGCATCGCGTCGAAGACGCGCTCCGAGGCCCGGTAGAGCCGCCCGTGCCGCGCCTCGCCCGGCGGCCGCAGAAAGCGGCTGCAAAGGACGGGCGTAAGCGAAAGGGAGACGAACCCGGAGACCAGGATCGCCGCGCCGATCGTGACGGCGAACTCGTGGAGCAGACGTCCCACGACGCCGCCCATGAAGAGCACGGGAATGAAGACGGCCGACAGCGACAGGGTCATCGACAGGATGGTGAAGCCGATCTCCTCGGATCCCCGGAAGGCGGCGGTCCGCACGTCCTCGCCCGCCTCCATGTGGCGGACGATGTTCTCCAGCATGACGATGGCGTCGTCCACCACGAACCCCACCGACAGCGTCAGCGCCATCAGCGACAGGTTGTCGAGGCTGTATCCGAGCAGATACATGACCATGAAGGTGCCCACGAGCGACATCGGCAGCGCGAGGCTCGGGATCACCGTCGCGGAGAGGTTCCGCAGGAAGAGGAAGATCACGAGGATGACGAGGCAGACCGCGAGAAACAGGGTGAACGTCACGTCGTTCACCGAGGCGCGGATCGATTCGGACCGGTCGTAGAGGATCGAAAGGTGGATCGACGCGGGCATCTGGGCCCGAAACGACGGGAGCAGCCGCCGGATGGCGTTCACCACCCCCACCGTGTTGGTCCCCGGCTGCCGCTGGATCGCCAGGACGATGGCGCGCGTGTTGTTGTACCAGCTCGCCACCTTGTCGTTTTCCACGCCGTCCACCACGTTCCCGATGTCCCGGAGCCGCACGGGAGAGCCGTTGCGGTACGCGACCACGAGCGGCCGGAAGGCGGACGCCTTGAGGAGCTGCCCCTCCGCCTCCACGGTGAAGGCCTGGTGGGGTCCCGAGAGGATCCCCGTGGGAAGGTTGACGTTGCCTTTCGCGACGGCGTCGGCGACCTCGTCGATCCCGATCCCGCGCGACGCCATCCGGTCGGGATCCACCTGCACGCGCACGGCATACTTCTGCGACCCGTGGACCTCCACCTGCGCCACCCCGCTCACCATGGAGATCCGCTGCGCCATGACGGTCTCCGCATATTCGTCCACGGTGGAAAGGGGAAGCGTGGGCGAGGACAGCGCCAAATACAAAATCGGCGAGTCCGCGGGGTTGACCTTCCGGTAGGTTGGAGGAGACGGCATCTCCGTCGGCAGGTTCGAGGCCGCCTGGGCGATGGCCGCCTGCACGTCCTGGGCCGCGGCGTCGACGTTGCGGCTCAAGTCGAACGTCAGCGTGACCTGGGTCCGTCCCAGGCCGCTGGTGGACGTCATGGAATCGACGCCGGCGATCGTCGAGAACTGCTTTTCGAGGGGGGTGGCGACGGCGGACGCCATCGTCTCCGGGCTCGCGCCCGGCAGGTCCGCCGTCACGAGGATCGTCGGGAAGTCGACGTTGGGCAGGTCGCTCACGGGGAGACGCTCGTACGCCATGGCGCCGAAGACGAGGATCGCCGCCATCACGAGCGTGGTCATGACGGGGCGGCGGATGCACAGCTCCGGGAGGTTCACGAAGCCTTTTCCTCCGGCTTCTCTTCCGGCTTCTCTTCCGCGTTCGCCGGGCGCTTCTCCGTGATGCGCGAGCCGGGGACCAGGGCGAGTTGCCCGTCGGTCACCACGCGCTCGCCGGGTTCGACCCCCTTCTCGACAACCGTGTTCCCCGCGAAGGTCCCGCCGGTCGCGACGGGGCGCATCTCCACGGTTTGATCGGCCTTGACGACGAAGACGTACTGGCCGTCCTGCCCCGTCTGGACGGCCTGGGAGGGAACGACGACCGCGGCGCGCAGGACCGTCAGGCGAAGCGACACGTTCACGAACTGGCCGGGCCACAACCGCCTGTCCACGTTGGCGAATTTGCCTTTGAGCGGAATCGTTCCGGTGGTCTTGTCGACCTGGTTCCCGATGAAATCGAGGGTTCCCCGGACGGGACGGTTTTCCTCTCCGGGCAGGACCGCCAGGGTCTCGAGCGTGCCCGAAGCCTCGTATTTCCGGATCTCGGCGAGCCGCTGCTCGGGCACGGAGAACGCGACGTAGATCGGCGTGACCTGGTTGATCACGACGAGCGTCGTGTCGTTGTCCTTGACGACGTTTCCCCGGTTCACGGACAGGCTGCCCGTACGGCCGTCGATCGGCGACCGGATGAAGCAGTAGCCGAGCTTGATGCGGCTCTGCTCGACCAGCGCCGCGTCGGCCTTCACGGTGGCCTCGAGCGCCGCCAGGTTGGCCGTCGCCTGATCGTACTGCTGCCGTGGAATCAGGTCCTTCTCGATCAGGACCGCGGACCGCTTCGCATCCTTCTCGGCGTTTTCCCGGAGCGCGGAATCCTTCGCGAGGGTCGCCTCCGCCGCGTTCAGCGCCGCCCGGTACGGGACGGGATCGATCTCGAAGAGCAGTTCCCCCTTCCTCACGTCCTGCCCTTCCCGGAAGGCCACCTTCGTGATCTGGCCGGGCACCAGGCTCTTGACCGTGACGGTGACGTACGCCTCCACGGTGCCGATGGCCGGGACCTCCACCGGGACGTCCTGCTTGACGGCGGTGGCGACGGTCACGGGAACCGCCGCCCGTCGGGCCGCCGGCGGCCGGGAGCTCGACGCGTCGGAGCAGGCGGATGCGGCCAGAAGAGCGGCCGCCAGAAACGGCAGAAGCGGTCCAGCGGAACGGCGAACGGTTTTCACCAGGGCCTCCTTGTCTCCCCTCGAATCATCTTCCCACGGCGCGAAGAAGCATGGCGTCGGAGACGGTGGAATCGTAGAGCGCCTCGATCGCGGTCGTTTCGGCACGGGTCATCTGCACCTGGGCGTCGATCACCTCGATGATGTCCCCGGCTCCCACCTTGTACCGCTCCGTCGCAAGGCGCAGGTTTTCCCGCGACGCATCCTGCTCCTTCTGCCTCGCCTCGGACCGCTTCGTCGCCTCCCGGACGGCCAGGGCCGCCTGCTCCACCTCGAGCCGGACCGACCGCCGCCGGTCGGTTTCCGCGTTCTTCGCCGCCGCCAGGTTGCTTTCCGCTTCACGAATCCGCTCGCTCGTCAAAAAACCGGTGAAGAGCGGCACTTCGAAGAGGACGGAGACCATGTGCGTCCTCTGCAGCGGGAAATCCTCGTTGGCGTACCCGTAATCCCCCTGCGCCGAGAGGACCGGCCGGCGGTCCGCGGACGCGGCGCGCACTGCCTCTTCGGCGGCCCGCCGCTGAAAGACGAGGTCGCGCAGCTCGGGACGGTTCGCTTCGGCCTCGCGGACCCACTCCTCGATCGTACCGGGAACGGTCTCCGCCGCCAGCGTGTCCACCAGCCGGAAATCGCGCGGGCCGTCGATCCCCATCCGGTTGAGGAGGGTGATCCGCGACACACGCAGCCCGTTCTCGGCGGCGGTGAGATCCGCGCGGGCGTCGTAGAGGTTCGCCTCAGCCCGGACGACGTCGATTCTCGCCCGGGTGCCGGCCTCGTAGAACGCACGGGCCTGGCGCAGAAAGGCATCCCGCTGCGAGACGGTCTCCCGGTTCACCGCGAGGATCCGGCCGGCGCGAAGGACGTTGAAGTAGGCCACCTTGGCCTGGAAGGCGACGTCCTGCTGCGTTGCCCTGCCCGCCTCGCGGGACGCCGACAGGAGCGAATCGGCCCGCCGGACCGAGGCGCCGGTGCGCCCGAAATCGGTCAGCACCTGGGTGACGCCGGCTTCCGCGGTGATGCTCGGAACGGAGACGGTCCGACCGGAGGAGGCTGAATAGCCGTGAAAATCGGAGTACCCCGACGACAGGCTGAGCGTCGGGTAGTAGGCCGCCTTCGCCTGCCCCTTTCGAGCGGCCGCCGCGGCCACCTCGTTGGCCGCCTCCCGCACCAGCGGGTGGTTGGCCAGGGCGATCTCGACCACGTTGTCCAGGGTCCAGACCGTACCGCCCGGGGCGGCGGCGGCCGCCGCCGGCGCCGCTCCGCACGGCAGAAAAAGCGCGAGGAAGACCCCCGCCAGAAAGAGCGCCCCAAGGCCCACGGGTCCCCGGCGCCTAAAGGTTCGTCGGACGATCATCGCGATCCGCGTCCCTCCGTACGGTTTCGGGCTTCCCGTCCGGCGACAGGGCCCGAAGACAATATCCCTCCACCATCTCGCAAAGCCGCGGGAGGGGCACGTCGGCGATTCCCAGCATGCTGTGCCGGGTCGTCCCCGAGAGAATGCCCCGCAGAAGACAGGCCGTATCCCGGGCCGCGAAATTCGAGCGCAAGGTGCCGTCCTCCTGCCCCTTGGCCAGAACGCGGCAGAGGATGTCGGTCATCCGGCCGAACCGGTTGCGGCTCCGGGCCGGTCGCCCGTCGTCCTCGGCGAGATGACTCGGAAAATCACGCAGGATGACGAGAAAGCGCGTCTGGTTGCGTCCCAGAAAATCGAAGTGGAACCGGATCAGGCCCGACAGCATTTCGGCGCCGGTTCTTCCGTCCCGCGCGATTCTCTCCGCCCCGGACAGGTATTCCCCCACCATCTCGTCGAAAATGGTGAGATAGATTCCGTCCTTGCTGTCGAAGTGATGGTAGAGCGTTCCTTCGGCGACCTCCGCGGCCTGGGCGATCTCCGCGGTCGTCGTGCGGCTGTACCCTTTCTCCGCGAACAGGCGGGACGCAACCTCCAGGATGGCCGCCCGCTTGCTGCTTTGCCCCAAAACTCTTCCCTCGCTACCGAGTGAGCACTCAATCAGTGGTCAAATGATGATGGACCTCGGCAAGGGGGAAGTCAAGGACGGAGTCGCATCCGGCCGGACCGCGGATCGCCGAAAACCCCGCGATGAATCTCCCGGAAATGCGCCGTCATCGGTAATTCCGTAGAAAACCGGGGAGGGGACGATGAAGCCAGGTCTGCGTGCGATCGCGGGTTCCTTGGGACTGTTTCTCATCCCCATTCTGGCCGCGGCGGCGCTCGGCGCCGGGGGCGGGGACGGCGGGGCAAAGGAGGGCCGGCACTTGGAAAAAGCGACCTTCGCGGGCGGCTGCTTCTGGTGCATGGAGTCGCCGTTCGACCATCTCGACGGGGTGATCTCCGTCACCGTGGGCTACACCGGCGGACACACGAAAAATCCCACCTACGACGAGGTTTCCGCGGGAGGCACGGGGCACGCCGAGTCGGTCCAGATCGTCTACGACCCGTCCCGGATCTCGTACGAGAAGCTCTTGTACGTCTTCTGGCGCAACGTGGACCCGCTGACGAAAAACGCCCAGTTCTGCGACCACGGAACCCAGTACCGCTCGATCATCTTCTACCACGACGAGGAACAGAAGAAGCTCGCCGAGGAGTCGAAGCAGGCCCTCCAAAAGCGGTTCCCGTCGCCCATCGTCACCGAGATCGTGCCGGCCCAGACCTTCTACCCGGCCGAGGAGTACCACCAGCATTATTACAAGAAAAACCCGCTGCACTACAAGCTCTACCGGTATACTTGCGGGCGCGACCAACGACTCCGGCAGCTCTGGGGGAACGAGGCGGGCGGACACTGACGCGGGGATCTCCCGACCGTCCCCATTCGAAATTTTCCGAGGGCTGTTCATACAAAATTAGTAACGGGAAGCGGTTCCTCCGCCCTCCCGCCAGCGCAATAGGCTGATTTTAATAATTGTTCTCGGAATGGGACCTTGGTATGGTGTTTGCTCCCGCATGGGTCCGGCCGTACGGCTCCAACGAAACCGGACGGCATTCCCAACCAGACGAAAGGAGAACCGCATGACCTGAAAAGCTACTCGTGTAAGGGCACGCAGAGGCAGTGTGCAATCGAAGTCCGTCCCACCGATTCATCCGAAGAAACATGACGAAGAGGAGACAACCCGGGAGACCCGCGATGCGGGTCCCTTCCCGGAAAGGGGGAGGAGAATGCGGAAAGAGGGGAAGAGCGTTGCAATTCCATTGTTGTTGGCCGTGTGTGCGGCTGCGGTCGTGCTCATCGCCGTGGGGACGGCGTACGCGATCTCGCAGTACGTGACCGATTTCGAAGCCGCCTATCCGGCCGCCGTCGGTAGCCAGCTGGACCACTGTGTCCTTTGCCATATCGACCCGAACGGCGGCGGCACCCGAAACCCGTACGGAGCCGATTTCGCCAACGCGGCGATCGGGAACCATACCTTCAATGCAACGTTGGGGGGGACGGACTCCGACGGGGACGGGTTCACGAACGACGAGGAGATCGCCGCCCTGACGTTCCCGGGCGACAACACCAGCTTCCCGTCCGCGGTGGACAACACGGCGCCCACCGTGACGTCCGTCGTTCCGGACAACAACGCGACCGGCGTGGCGACCAACACCCTTGTCAGCGCAACCTTCAGCGAGGCGATCGACAACACGACCGTAAACGACACCTCGTTCGTCGTAACCGATCCGACGGACAACGTCGTCTCCGGGACGATCGCCGTTTCGGCGGACAACACCACGGTGACCTTCACCTCGCAGGCTCTGCTCGCCGACAATACCGTCTACACGGCGACCCTCACGACCGCGATCACCGACCTCGCCGGAAACCCGCTCGCCGATAACGTCGTCTGGTCGTTCACCACCGCGACGGCCGCGATGGACACCACGCCTCCTACGGTGCAGAGCACGTCCCCCGCCGACAGCGCGACGGGCGTGACGACCACGACGGCCGTATCGGCGACGTTCAGCGAGCCGGTTGACCAGGCGACCGTCGACAACGCGTCGTTTGTCGTGACCGACCCGACCGACACCGTGGTAGCGGGGACGTTCGGCTTCTCGGGCAACGTGGTCCAGTTCACTCCGTCTGCGGTCCTGGCGGCGAGCACAACCT
>CAYWOT010000104.1:0-7990 GCA_964459975.1 uncultured bacterium | reverse complement strand
GGACTGATCGATCCTTCCGAAGGCCAAAGTCCCTCCGGGTCCGCTCCGAAGAAGGAACGGAAGACTTCCCTTCCCCGGGTGAGCTGCGCCGAGGCGTCGTCGGGATACGAAAAGAGGATCCGGGGCAGCGGAGCTCCGGGGAGCGCATCCTGCGCGGCGCGGCTGTCGACCAGCAGCGGCAGGATCGGGTGGTACAGGGGCGTGGACGAGAGCTCGCCGCCGTCGGTCGCCGCCACCTTCCGGTACTCGGTGAGGACGGTCGCCATGATCTCGATCTGCCGGTCGAGGACGTAGGCCTTTTCGCGCTCGGTGTAGCCGCTCCCCTTCCGGAATAGACGGGACAGCTCGGGGTCCTCCGCCCGGTGCAGAGGATGGATCCACGTCAGGTTGAACAGGGTCATCAGGTCGGTGTACTCCGACGCGCCGAACCGGCCCGGCCCACCGGGCTTCTCCAGCGCCCGCAGCGCGCTCTCCTTCCTGCGGTAGAGATCCTCGTAGCGCGGCTGGGGAACGATCATCGTCGGAGGGTGGGCGGAAAAGAAGTTGCGGAGCAGAAATTCCTCTTCCTCCCGGTTCAGGTCCAGCGCGTTCCTGCGGGAAAGCGCGAGATATGCGTCCTGTGCGCCGTTTTCGACGTAATCCTGGATCTGGATCAGCAGCGACGGAACGAGGTTGAACGTGTGGCGGACCGCCGGGTGGTTTCGAAAGATGCGGGGAAGCGCCGCGTAGTCCTTGACGGCATGGAGCCGGACCCAGGGGAGGATGTACGTCCCCGTATCCGGGTCCTTGTAATACGGCTGGTGCATGTGCCAGAGAAAGCAAAGATACAGCTTCATCCGGCGTCGCCCCCGCGCCTACCCCATTTGCGCCAGTTCAATCTCGATCAGGGCCTTGACGTCCTGGGGAGTGTCGGGGTTTTCGACGAGGATCTCGCGCAGGACCTGCTCGGCCTGCCTTTTATGTCCCGATGCGGAAAGCGTCCTGGCCCGCCCCATCTGCGCCTCGATGCGGAGCTCGCCGGTCGCCGCCGCGGCCGCGGCTTGATAAGCCTTCTCGGCCTTCTCCTCCTTGCCTTGCGACTCGAGCGCCTGGGCCAGCCCCACCTGCAGGATGTAGTCCAGGATGGTCCCCTCCTTGTACCGGTCGTGCAGCGCCCTGCGGAACCACGTGGCGCTCGCCGCGTAGTTTCCGAGCCGGTACGCGATGTCGCCCAGGTAGTATTCGCCGAAGACCGCCGCGCGCGTGCCGCGGTGCCGTTCCACATCCCGGGCAAGCGACGCTTCCAGGGGCGCCAGCTCCGCCTTTCCCGCCGTCGTCGGCGCCTGGAGGAGCGCCTGGACGCGCGCGATCTGCGGCCAGAGGACGCGGCCGGCCGCTCGCTCTTTCCACCGGAGATAGGTGAACGTTCCGAAGACGGCGCCCGACGCGACAATCACCGCGAGGGCGGTACCGATGACGATCCCGCGGTTTTCCTTGGTCCACACCGTCATCCTCGTGAAGGCGCTCACGAACTCGTCCGGCGCTTTAAGCTCCTTGCGCGAATATTTGATCTTTTTCACCATCGCCGTTGTCCTTTCCTTATCCCCGTTCCAGCAGCGCGTGCGCGTTGGCCTGCATGCGCGCGGCGTCCCTCGCGTTAAGTCCCGCCCCCCGAATGATCCGCAGGGCCGTTTCCCAGGGAGTAAAGTCGCCGGGCGAATGCGAATCCGTATTGTACACCAGCCGCGCGCCCGTTTCGCGAGCCATCCGGGCGACGTGGCCGTTCGTGAGCGAATGCCCCTTGCGGGCCGAGATTTCCAGCAGGACGCCGTTGCGCGCCGCGAGTCTCGCCTCTTTTCCCGAGAGCAGTCCGGGGTGTGCGAGGATGTCCACCCTCGCCAGGATCGCCGCGAGGTTGGTACCTTTCGGAACCGGCTCCACGATCGTCTCTCCGTGAACGAGGACCACCTGTGCCCCCTTCTTCCTTGCCTCCTCGGCGAGGGGCGCGATCAGCCCGGGCGGCACGTGCGTGATTTCGACTCCGGGGCGGACGTCCGCCGGCACCCTGCCGCGCAGCTCGGCGCAGACGTGCACCATGTTCTCCACCACATGGTCGAGATTCGACGGGTCGACGTGGTCCGTGATGGCGAGGCGGGTGTACCCGGCGTGAAGCGCCCGGGAGACCACCTCGGCGGGGATCAGCTCCCCGTCGCTGAACGTCGAGTGGATGTGGAGATCGATCACGCCGGCTCTCCCTTGAGGTACTGGGTCACGACCTGGGCGAGGGCGTCCCGAATTTCTTCGGGGGTGACCCGGTCCAGCTTCTGCACCTTCAGGGAGCAGCCGAGCTTCTCCACCCGGGCCTGGAACAGCCGCAGCGTATGCTCGCCGAGACCGAAATTCGTGAAGGACCGGCCCATGACCGCCAGCACCGTCCGGGCGTCCGCTCCGTTCGCATAGTCCGAGACGGCGAGGAGCGCGTCGAGCGAGCTCGACACCTCGTCCTTGAGGAAGGCGACGACGCCCAGGGGCCGCGGAGCGAGGGCGTACCAGAGAGGCGACGTGGGCCGAAGGTACGGGAACGCGTACAGGAGAAGCCGGGAGCCCTCCCCGATCTTCATCCGCCCGAACATGCCGATCGGAACGCCCGCTTCCTTCCGCAGCGAGAAGAAGGCCGCGTCGATCTCGAACTCGCGCAGCTGCCCCAGCGCCAGGACGACCGTCTCCAGCAGTCCGGCGTCCGGCAGGAAGAACACGAGGCGACCTTCATCGCTCTCCGCGAAGGTCCCGCTGTCCTCGAGGTGCGTGCGCAGCCGCGCCAGCTCTTCGCCCGGGAGGAATTCGCTCTTCATCGCCGCCGCCGCGAACGGCCCGATCTGCACGACCCCCCGGTTCTTGAGCTGGATCAGCGTTTCGTAGACGACGAGGTCGGGGTAACTGCAGTTGTTCACGATGTCCTTGACCGAAGTGCAGAACTCGGCCAGCAGGATCACCTCGCGGACGACCCCCGTCCCCCCCTGGATCGACTGCGCCGCGGTGGTCAGGAGCACCGAATCGTCGCCCGCCGGCAGGTCGCCGCCCAGGTTTCGGATCTCGTCGAGGTGGCGTACCCCCTCGAGGAGGGCGTGCTGGCTGGATGCGCGGATCGTCCGGCGGACCTCCACGTTCCCCGGCATGAACCGGAACCGGCCTTCCTTGAGCGAGATGAGACGGTAGAGCGCCTTCTCGCCGATGGTGTTCTGCGCGACCGCGGAAACGATCTCTCCTTTCTGGATATAGATCGAACCGGCCATCCCCTCCCCCTCCACCTGGATGACGCCGCTCCGGCGGTTGAGGGACAACATCTGCCACAAGTCGGGAAGAAAGAACTGGGCCAGGTTTCCGCTGATCTCGGATTCCCCGGCGAGCGGGTCGGCGAAGCCGTCCTGCGAGAGCGCGCGCCGGATCCGCAGAAGGACTTCGTCTCCGTGGAACGGTTTCCGGATGAAATCGTCGAGCCCATGGCGGAATCCCGGGACGTTCCGCTCGTGTTCGCTCAGGAAAAAGATCGGGATCTTCTTCGTGTTCGGGTTCGTGCGGAGAATCTGAACCAGCCGCTCCACGCCCAGGCCGGCAACCGACAGGTCGAGAAGCAGGACGTCGGGGCGCCGCAGAAGCGTCTCGGCGAGCGCCTTGCTCCCGTCCGCCGTCTCGATGACCTCGAATCCCTTTTCCCGGAGAAAGCGGCGAAGGGCGTGGCGTGATTTCTCGGAAGGGTCGGCGATCAGAATCTGTCGGACGGTCGTCGCGGTGGTCATCGCTCCGGCACGAAGGCCGGACTGCCTCCTCCTAGAAATTTCCCTGCAGGCGGTACGTGTCCTGGATCTTCTCCGTCATCGAGTCCACGAGCCACTCGTCCGCGGTATTGAAGCCGCACACCGAGTCGTCCCGTTCCGAGGCGAAAAGGCCGTACGCTCCGTTTTCCTTCAGGAACAGGACGATCTCCCGGTCGTTCAGCTCCTCGTCGTCCGCGTGGATGTACAGGAGGTTCTTCGCGTCGAAGCCGGTCCTGCCCGCGCGCCCGATGATGTAGATGGACCGCCCTTCAGAGGTGCCCGCCCCGAGCGACAGGAAGACCTGCTTGAACCGCTCGGGCCGCGGGCCGGCGGCGATGACGAGTCCGCGTTTCCCGCCCAGCGACACGGCGTCCTGGGCCACCGATTCGAGCATGCGCCGGTACGTGTCCCGCGACAGGCAGAAGTGTCCGTTTCGCCCCTTGTCCTTCTTGAAGCCGGCGAAGTAGGCGACGTTCCCGCCCGCTCGAAGGAGGTCGTAGTACTCGGGTTTTCCCACCAGGATGTCGAACGCGCTCCAGAGGGATTTCTCCGGAAGGTGCATGCGGTGGAAGAGGCTCCGCTTCTGCTGGTGGTACTTCGGCTCCGCCGAGCGCCACAGTTCCGGCAGGTCCTTTCCGTCCCGGGGGAACGTGGCGGACACGAAGAACGGCGCCAGGAAATATTCCGACCCGAGGAAGGAGACGGCGCGGCTCTCCCGCACGGCCTTGCGAAGCCTCCGGGAAGCGAGCAGGGATCCGAAGTAGTCGGTCTCGGGAAGCACGATGCAGAACCGCCCCGGCTCCAGCCGGGCGATGAGATCGGAATCCCGAAGGGCCCTCTGCACGGCGTCCACCATTCCCGAGAGCGCGCTGGCGACAAGCGTGTCGCGGGTCTGCTCCGCAAGGCGGGACAGGTTGTCGACGACCAGGAAGATGACGGACAGGGGCCTGCGGAACCGTGCGGCCTTGTACCGTTCCTTCTCGAAGTAGTCCTGCAGAAACGCCGGGGAGTACGCGCGGGTCTCGGCGTCGCGCAGCGAGACCCTCTCCATCCGGGTAAGGCGCGTGACGTTCTTCCACGTCGACGCGACGTATCCCGCGATGATGGAGGCGACGTAGGCGTCCCGGTCGCCGTACGCCTTTCCGTCGAGGCGGGGCCCGACCTTGACGAGACCGATCGGCTGCCCGCGGTACAGAAGCGGAACGAACAACGCGGTCTCCGCCGGCGGCCGGCCCCCCTCCCCCGCCTGCTCGCCGTCGGGGTACAGGAACGGCTTTCCCTTCCAGGTCGCCTCCGCCCACTCGGACTGCGAAAGGAAGAACCGGGACCCCTCCCGGTTGATGCTGATCAGGCCCCGCACCGAGGCGATCAGCATCTCGTCGGGATCCGTTGGCGAGGCGAGCCAGATGACGCAGCTCTCCGCGCCGAGCTCGTGCGCGAAGGTGTCCCCGATCAGCGCGAGAAGCTTTTCCTGCTCCTGGCACGCCATGATCTTCAGGCACTGCTGGTACAGGGAGGCCAGGGAGTAGTACTCCATGCTCTCCGACAGGAGCCGCATCGTGACCGCCGGATCCGCGCCTTCCTCCCGGTCCGTCGCCCAGGTGGCCCACCGCGCGACTTCCTGCAGCGGCGGCTCGCTGCGGAAGAGAAAGAGCGGCGGCCCGTCCGAGGGGCCGCCCTGCAGGGAGTCGAGCAGACCCCGGTGGTCGCAGTCGAGGGACGCTACGACCGCGGCGTAGGGGGAGAGGTCCACCTGCCCCCCGATGATCCGTCCGGCCGGCGAGAACGAGAACTCGACGGGCTGCCGAAACGCCGTCAGCCGGAGGACGCGCTCGGGATCGCCGTCCTCCTGGACAACCAGTATGCGGGTGACATCCATGCAGGCGGGCGGGTCACATCTTGTATTTGCTGTAGTCTTCCGGATCCATCTTCTCGAGAAGCTCCGTCCACTTGTCCTTTTGCTCGCCGGACGCGGGCTCCGACTCCACTTTCAGCGCCTTCTCCAGCACCGTGTCCCGGACCATGATGGGGACGTCCATCCGGATGGCGATGGCGATCGCGTCGCTCGGCCGCGAGTCGATGGCGACCGGATTGTTGCCCACCTCCATGTGGAGGACCGCGTAGTAGGTATTGTCGCGGAGATCGGTCACCTCGATGCGCAGCAGCTTGACGCCGATCTGGTCGAGGAGGCTCTTGAACAGATCGTGGGTCATCGGCCTGGGCACCTGAACGTGCTCGAGGCCGATGGCGATCGCGTTCGCTTCCAGCACCCCGATCCAGATCGGAAGCGTATGGCGGTTGTCCTTGTCCCTTAAGATGACGATGGGCGACTGCGTAACCGGGTCCATCGTGATCCCGATCACCTGCATTTCCTTAACCATGCGGTCCTCCTTCCTCTCCGGAGAGAGTGTGACGCCCGGCGGACCGAATTCGGACCCGGCGCAGCACCTCCTGGCGCGGGCGCTCGGAGGGGGTGAAGTTGACGGGTTTGTAGCACGGCGTCCGTCCGCACAGACGGGACCGGTCCTTCACGCTCTCCCCTTCCACCAGGACCTCCACTTCGTTTCCGACGCACGCCGCCAGGCGCTCCGCCGTGTGCCGGTCCTGGAGGGCCTGGAGCCGATACAGACGCTCGCTCGCCTCTCCGGCGGACACGGCTCCGCCAAGTCCCGCGGCGCGGGTCCCCGGGCGGGGGGAGAAGCGGAACGAAAAGGCGGAATCGTACCGGACCTCCTCCATCACCGACAGCGTGGCCCGGAAATCGTCCTCCGTCTCGCAGGGAAACCCGACGATGAAATCCGATGAGAAGGCGATGCCCGGGCGGGTTTTTCGAAGCGCCCGGACCTTTGCCAGATAGCGGGCGCGCGTGTACCCGCGACCCATTGCGGCCAGAACGCGGTCCGACCCCGCCTGGATCGGCAGGTGAATGTGAGGGCACAGCGATTCGATCTCGGAAAAGAGCGCGATCGTCTCCGCGCCCAGATCCCTCGGATGCGACGTGAGAAAGCGGATCCGCGCGATTCCGGGCACCGCGGAGATCTTCCGAAGCAGCTCGGGAAACGCGAGCACACCGTCCTTTTTCCCGTAGGAGTTCACGTTCTGCCCGAGAAGCACGACTTCGCGGACCCCGCGCTCCGCCAGACGGCGGACTTCCGCGACGACTTCCTCCGGGCGGCGGCTGAGCTCCGGACCCCGCACCGACGGCACGATGCAGTATGCGCACGCGTTGTCGCACCCCTGCATGACCGTCACCATGGCGCTGGCCGCCCCTGCCGCGACGTAGGGCGGAACGTCCCAGTGGCTCGTATCTCCCGAAAACTCGGTCGAAACGGCGGGCCGGCGCTGTTCGGCGAGGCGGACCAGCTCGGGCAGCCGGGCGATGCTGTGGGTGCCGAACACGATGTCGACGTGCGGCGCCCGTTGGCGAAGCGCGGCTCCTTCCTGCTGGGCGAGGCACCCGCCGACCGCCACGAGGCGGCCGTTTCGTCCCTTTTTCCAACGCCTGAGGCGCCCGAGGGCGCTGTAGATCTTCTGGTCCGCCTTCTCGCGGATGCTGCAGGTGTTGAGCAGCACCAGGTCGGCCTCCGCCATCGACCCGGTCGGCCGGTAGTCGGCGGTCCCAAGGAGCGAGAGCATCCGCGCCGAGTCCACTTCGTTCATCTGGCATCCGAAGGTCTCGATGTAGACGTGGCGGGTCATGGGTGTCCATTATAGCATCCGGCCGAAACGATTCCATCGGTCCGCCCGGACGATCGGAGCCGGCCCGGCTGCCTCAGACGGCCGCGGTCATGCGCTCGCCGCGGATGAGAAAGCGGGAAGGGTCGATTTCCTCTCGCAGGAGGCGAAGTTCCTCGTCGGTGGGCGGTGCGATTTCCTGCACCGTGTCGGCGATCTTCGGCCGGAACCCCAAACCCCGGACCGCCTCCTCCGGCTCGACGCCGCGCAGAACCGACAGGAGCGTCATCCACTTGGTCTCCTCGTCGAAGCCGAAGAGCGCCTTGGACGTCACGACCCGGTACGGCCCGGTTTCCGCGGGAAGCCCTGCGTTTTCCCGGGCTCCCGGTCCCGTGAGAAATCCGGGCGAGGTCAGAAAATCGAGGCGCGGCACGAAGCGCCTCCCCTCGTGCCGGATCACGATGATCGTCTTCCAGCAATGGGACGCCACCTGATTTCCGCCCCCGCTCCCCGCGAACCGT
>CAYWOT010000103.1:0-8062 GCA_964459975.1 uncultured bacterium | reverse complement strand
GATGATCATCGACGACAACGGATCGAAACCTGTTCTGGAACAGGTGCCCGGCCCGCACATGCCGGCGATTGAAATACAGCGCGTAACCCGACATGAGGCAATGCATGAAACGGGAGAGAGTTCCGTCATCGCTTTGAAAAAGAAGGTGAAAATGATTCGGAAGAAAGGACCACGCGATGCACGTTGCCGTAAGACGCTCCAAATTCGTGAGCATGCGCCGCCGGAATTCCTCGCGATCCCGGTCGTCCCGGAAGATCACCCGTTTCTCGATGCCCCGGGCAAACACGTGGTGGTATGCTCCGGGATAGTCGACACGCGGGGTTCTCGGCATGACGGAACAATCTGCACAGACCGTTCCCGTCAAAAAGTCCAAGAACGTCCCGTTGCTTTTCAGCGCGCGAAAAAGTTAAAGAACGTCCCCGTACTTTCAGACGTCGAGGATGACCGAGGCGCGCCAACCGCTCTCTGTGCGTTCCACACGGAAGTCGTGAAGGGTCACCGCCTTGACGTCGACGTTGAGCGGGTGCCGGTCCGGTTCGATCGGCTCTCCCCACGCTTCGGCCGTGAGGCGGTATCGCTCCAGTTTCTTCTCGATTCGCACGCGGGGCGTCCGCAGCAACAGCCGTTCCGCGTCCTTCCGAAAGATCAGTTCCTGGAGAAAATCGAACAGCAGCAGGTCGAGCGCGTCCGAGGAGACGTCGATCATCCGGCGCTCCCGGGGCAGGATGGTGGACAGGTCGTCCACCATGGCGTTTATGGTCGCGTCGGAAGCCGCGACGAACAGTTCTTCCCGCGACCGTCCGGTCGCCTCGAAGGCGACGTCGGCGATGGCGACGTCGGACAGGTACCGGTAGGGCATCATCATTTCGATCCTCCGCACCGGGAGAGGCGCGCGAGCACCGCGTCCCGGTCGGCCGCCGCCGAAGGGCCGATGAAGACCAGCCGGGTCGACTTCGCCGGGAACTCCTCGAAATCGGCACGGCCCGCGACGTAGTTGAAGAGAAAACCTCCCCCCGGAAACCGCACGAACCCCTTGGCCCGGAACACCGACGGCGGCAGGTCCGCGGCAAGCTCGCGGAACTTCGCTTCGTCGAGTGCCCGGTCGCTCTCCCAGGCGAACGACTCGAACGCCGGACCGTCCGCGGCGGCGCGCGGCGGAGCGGCCCGCTCCCGCGGTTCCATGCCGAACAACGCGTACGGATCGCCCGCGCACCGCACGGTCTTGAGCAGCGCGGCCTTGCCGTTGAACTGGCGCACCCGGGCGACCGCCTCCTCCACCTGCCCCGGGGCGACGAGGTCGATCTTGTTGAGCAGGACGACGTCGGCGGCCTCGATCTGGGAGCGGCTCGCGTAGCCCACGGACGGGAACACGACGCTCGAGTACGCGTCCACGACGCAGACGACGCTGTCCAGCCTCACCCGGGGAATCCGCTCCTCGACCTCGCGCACCAGGGCGTCCGCCTCGGCCACCCCCGTGGCCTCGACGACGATGTGCTCGGGCCGGATCGTGTCGAGGATCTCCCCGACCGCCGCCTCGAACTCCCCCGTGAGGGAACAGCAGACGCACCCCCCCGCCAGCTCGACGATCTGCACGAGCTCGCCCCCGATCACTTTGCTATCGACGGCGATCTCCCCGAACTCGTTCATCAGGACGGCAATCCGGACGCCGGTCTCCGCCAGGGCCCTCCGCAGAAGCGTCGTCTTGCCGCTGCCCAGGGAACCCACGATCAACGTCATCGGCGTACGGGCCTCCACCCGGCTCACCCTTTGACGTTCCCGACCGGTGTGAAGCGGACGACGCGCCTGCTGATCCCGGCCCGTTCCGTCGCCTCGATCACTTCGTCGATGTTTTTGTAGGCCGGCCCCGCCTCCTCGGCCAGCCCCGCGTACGCGGCGGTGCGCACGTAGATCCCCCGGGCTTCCATGTCGTGCTGAAGCTGCTTGCCGCGGAAGCGCTTGCGCGCCGCGGTCCGGCTCATCGTCCGCCCGCTGCCGTGGGCCGTGGAGAAGAAGGTCTGCGCGCCGCTCGGAACGCCCGCCAGGAGGTAGGAGCCCGTCTCCATGCTGCCTCCGATGATGACCGGTTGCCCGGTCGCCCGGTACGCCTCGGGGAGCCCCTCCATCCCGGGACCCAGCGCGCGGGTCGCCCCCTTGCGGTGGACGAGCACCCGGCGCGGCGTCCCGTCGATCTCGTGGCGCTCCACCTTCGCCGTGTTGTGTGCGACGTCGTAGATCTGCCGCAGGCCGAGGTCGGCCGGGTCCTTCCCGAAGACGTCGGAGAAGACCTCCCGGATCCGGTGGAGGATCACCTGCCGGTTCGCGAACGCCATGTTGATCGCACACTTCATCGCCGCGAAGTAATCCTGCCCCTCCGGAGAGCGGAAGGGGGCGCACGCAAGCTCCCGGTCGCGGATCCGGATGCCGTACTTGCTCTCCGTCACGCGGAGGAAGATCTGGAGATAGTCGGTGGCGACCTGGTGGCCGAATCCCCGGCTCCCGCAGTGCAGCATCACGACCACCTGGTCCGGAACCGCGATTCCGAACGCTTCCGAGAGCGCGGGATCGAAGACGCCGTCGGGACGAGCGACCTGGATCTCGAGGTAGTGGTTGCCGGATCCCAGCGTTCCGATCTGCTTGTATCCCCGGTCGACGGCCTTGTCGCTGATCCTGGACGCGTCGGCCCCCTCGATGCATCCCCGCTCCTCGGTGCGGTCGAGGTCCTCCGGCCACCCCAGGCCCTTGTCCACGCACCACGCCGCCCCCTTTTCCACGACGGTGCGGAATTCGTCCTTGGACAGTTTCACGAAGCCGGAGGCCCCGACCCCCGCCGGGACCCGCTCGAAGAGTCGGTCGACAAGCTCGCGCAGGCGCGGCCGGACCTCCTCGAAGGTAAGGTTCGTACGGACCAGGCGCATCCCGCAGTTGACGTCGAAGCCGATCCCGCCGGGCGAGATCACCCCTTCCTCGGCGTCCATGACCGCCACTCCGCCGATCGGGAACCCGTACCCCCAATGGCCGTCCGGCATGCAGTAGGCGTATCGCCGGATTCCGGGGAGAGTCGCGACGTTCGTCACCTGGTCGAAGACGCCGTCGTCCATTTCGCGGAGGAGCTTCTCGGTCGCGTAGATGCGCGCCGGCACCCGCATCCCCTCCTTGTACGAGGCGGGAATCTCCCAGACGGTGTCGGAGACCTTGCGAATCTCGTTCGGAGCGGGCACCCGGTCCTCCCTCCTGCGGCGACGGCGGGAAGCGAAGACCCCGCGCGCGAAACGTGTGGAGCGGCGATGCGAATTCCGGGAGCGGCGTCATGCAGACGGCAGGTCCTAAGATGCGCGGGCGCGGAAAACGGATCAGGAAAGGGTACGGAAGTGGTCCAGGGTCCGGGAGAGCCCCTCGGAAAAGGGAACCGAGGGCTCGTAGCCCAACAGCTCTCTCGCCAGGGAGATGTCGGCCAGGGAGTCGCGGACGTCGCCGGCGCGGGCCGGATCGAAGCGGGGAGCAACGCGGCGGCCGGCGAGCCCGTAGAGGACCCCCAGGATGTCCAGGAGGGAAATCCGTTCCCCGCACGCGATGTTGACGACCTTGCCGCACGCCTCCCCCGGCGCCTCGCACGCCAGAAGGTTCGCCCGCACCACGTTGTCGATGTAGGTGAAATCGCGGGTCTGGAGGCCGTCGCCGTAGACCATGGGGGCCTCTCCTGCAAGGACCGCGGTCGCGAACCGGGGAATGACCGCCGCGTACGTCGAAGCGGGATCCTGCCTGGGGCCGAAGACGTTGAAATACCGCAGCGAAACGGTCTCCAGGCCGTACAGCTCGTGGAAGATCCGCATGTACTGCTCGCCGGCGAGCTTCTGGGCGGCGTAGGGGCTCTTGGGGTTGGGCGTCATCGACTCGCGCTTGGGCAATGCGGGGGTGTCGCCGTACGCCGACGAGGATGCCGCGTAGACCACCCGGCGCACCCCTGCGTCCCGCGCGGCCACCAGAACGTTGAGCGTCCCCCCGACGTTGATCTCATTGGTCAGGACGGGATCGGCCACCGACCGGGGCACGGACGGAAGGGCCCCCTGGTGCAGGACGTAGTCCGCTCGGTCCACGGCGCGCCGCACGGCCGCAAGGTCCCGGAGGTCCCCCTCGACCAGCTCGAAGGCGTCTCGGTAGTCTTGCGCGAGGCCGGCGAGATTTTCGCGCTTCCCGGTCAGGAAGTTGTCGAAGACCCGGACGTCGTGTCCGGCCGCGAGGAGCGCGGAGGCGAGATTCGACCCGATGAACCCCGCTCCTCCCGTCACCAGGTACCGCATCACCCCTCCGAAAGTCCGGGGACGTTCTTAAAACTTTTCATCCCACCCGTCACCACGCACGAAACATCAAGCACGGTCTCATTTTTTTCCCAATTCCCTACACCGTATCGCAGTCCAGAAGCTCATGCACGTCGTCGGTTTTTCGACAACATACGATCGATATGAAAAAGTTTAAGAACGTCCCCTTGCTTGTCCCCTTGCTTTTGGTGTTAGAGCTTGATGATCTTGCCGCCGTTTTTGCCTTTCAGGGCGTTGCGGGCGTCGACCACCACCTTCGACTCGCGGGCGACCAGGCGGAAGTCGAAGTCGTCGTGGTCGGTCACGACGACCACGCAGTCGGCCTTCTTGAGGGCCGTCGCGGAAAACGGCTCCGCCTTCAAACTCAGGCCGTGCTCGGCCAGAACCGGGACATGCGGGTCGCAGTAGGAGAGCTTCGCGCCCTTGCGCGCGAGAAGCTCAAGGATGTCGAGCGCCGGCGACTCGCGGACGTCTCCGATGTTCTTCTTGTAGGCGACGCCCAAGACCAGCACCTTGGCGCCGTTGACCGACTTCTTGAAGCGGTTCAGCGCGTCGACGACCTTGTCGACCACGAAGTGCGGCATCTGGCCATTGATGATCCCGGCCAGCTCGATGAACCGGGACTCGAAGCCGAACTGCTTCGCTTTCCACGACAGATAGAAGGGGTCGAGCGGGATGCAGTGGCCGCCGATCCCCGGACCCGGGTAGAACGGCATGAAGCCGAACGGCTTGGTCTTCGCCGCCTCGATCACCTCCCAGACGTCGATGTTCATCCGGTTGCACATCAGGGCGATCTCGTTCACGAGCCCGATGTTCACCGAACGGAAGGTGTTCTCCAGGAGCTTCACCATCTCGGCTGCGACCGCGCCGGAAACGGGGTGGACGCGCTCCAGGACGCCGGTATAGAGGGCCGCGGCCATCTTCGTGCAGCGCGGCGTCGCTCCGCCCACCACCTTGGGGATGTTCTTCGTCGTGTACTCCGGATTTCCCGGATCGACGCGCTCCGGCGAGAAGGCGAGGAAGACGTCCTCACCCACACGGAACCCCTTCTCCTCGAACATCGGCACGAGCAGCTCGTCCGTCGTGCCGGGGTAGGTGGTGCTCTCCAGGACGACCAGCATGTCCCGGTGCAGGTATTTCACGACCTGCTCGGCCGCGGCCACGATGTAGGAAAGGTCGGGATCCTTCGTCTTGCGAAGGGGCGTCGGGACGCAGATGTTGACCGTGTCCGCCTCGGCCAGCACCGAGAAGTCCGACGTCGTCCGGAGACGGCCGGTGCCGACCAGTTCCTTGAGGGTGGCGGACGAGACGTCGTCGATGTACGACTTTCCCGACCGGATCGCCCGGATCTTCGCGCCGTCCAAATCGATGCCGACGACCTGGACCCCGGCCGCCGCGTATTCCACCGCCAGCGGCAGCCCCACGTACCCCAGGCCGATGACGGCCGCCGTGAAATCGTTGCTTTGAAGGCGCGAGAGCAGATCGTCGCGCGAGCGCTTCCGGTTCACAAGCCTTTCCTCCTTGCGGAATGCGGGGGCGCCCCGTGTTCGCCGGCGCCTCCCGGTCCCTGTGTCTATCGGCGGTTCTTCATCCGGACTTGAGCGCCCGGACCTGCGCGATGAGCTCGGGGACCGCCTTGAAGAGGTCGGCGACCAGCCCGTAGTCGGCCACCTGGAAGATGGGGGCCTCTTCGTCCCGGTTGATCGCGACGATCACCTTGGAGTCCTTCATGCCCGCCAGGTGCTGGATGGCCCCGGAAACCCCCAGGGCGATATACAGCTCGGGGGCGACCACCTTGCCGGTCTGCCCCACCTGCCAGTCGTTGGGCGCCCATCCCGCGTCCACCGCCGCGCGCGACGCCCCGATCGCCGCCTGGAACAGGTCGGCGAGCTCCTCGACGATCCGGAAGTTCTCCCGGGACTTGATTCCCCGCCCGGCCGTCACCACGACCCGCGCCTCGGTGAGCTCCGGGCGCTCCGACGCGGTCTCCTCCCGCCCGACGAAGGCGCTTCCCCGGGGGTCCGCCGAAACCGATACCTCGGTCACCGGCGCCCGGGTCTGCGCGGGAGCGGCCGGATCGAAGGCGGTCTGCCGAACGGTGAACAGGAAGGGGCTGCCGTCCATCTCCACCGTGGCGATCGCATTGCCGGCGTACATGGGGCGCTGCACCCGCAGGCGATCCCCGTCCAGGGCGAGCCCCACGATGTCGCTCGCCATGGGCGCGTCGAGCAGCCCCGATACGCGCGGCAGGAAGTCCTTCCCGAACGTGGAGGCGGAGGCCAGGACCGCCCCGTACCCGCGTTGCGCGACGATCCCGGAGACCGCCTGGGCGTACGTCACGGCCAGGTACCTCGCAAAGACTTCGCCTTCCCCGAGGAGGACGGCGCGCACTCCGTATGCGGCAATCGTCTCGGCCACTGCCCGCACGCCGCGGCCCAGGACCAGGGCGTCGACCTGACCGCCGAGAAGCTCGGCCAGCCGAAACGCCGCCGCAAGCGTGGACAGGGTGGTCTTGCGCAAGACCCCTTCCTGATGCTCGACCACTACGAGGATGTCGGCCACCGTTTCGCTCCCCCGAAGACCTTAGCCCGAATTTCTCACCAGGCTTCTACTGCGGCGGCGGCCGTCGGCTCCGGCATCCGTGCCTCCCGCCGACGTTAGGCCATCCATGGCCGTCATCCGCGACGCGTTGCGCTCGGTCGGGCATCCTTAGACGTGGCGTCGACTACGCCTGCGGTGCCCTCGGTCGCGCGCCTTGTATCCATACCCGTCTCCACCCCCTCGCTTCGAACCCAAGGTGAGAAATGCGGGCTACAGCACCTTCGCCTCGTCGTGCAGCCGGGCGACGAGCTCGGACACGTCGGCCACTTTTTTCCCGCCGGCCCGCTCCGGCGGGGGCTGAAGCGAAAGGATCCGGACCTTAGGCAGGGTGTCGACCCCCAGCGAGTCCGCCGGAATCACCTTCATCTCCTTTTTCTTAGCCCGCATGATTCCCGGCAGCGAGGCGTAGCGCGGTTCGTTCAGCCGCAGGTCGGTCGTGACCACCGCCGGCAGCGGCACGCGGATCGTCTCGAGCCCGCCGTCGACCTCCCTCGCCACGTCGGCGGTCGCGCCGTCCTCCGAAAACTCGATCTTCGAACCGAAGGTCGCCTGGGGGAGGGACAGGAGCGCGGCCAGGATCTGCCCGACCTGGTTGTTGTCGTCGTCGACGGCCTGTTTCCCCATGATGATGAAGTCCGGCTTCTCCTGTTCGACGATCTTCGCCATCAGCTTGGCGACGCCCAGGCTGTCCAGCTCCTGCGTCGTCTCCACCAGGACCGCCCGATCCGCTCCCATGGCCAGCGCAGTTCGAACCTGTTGCTCGCTCTCCTTCGGGCCGATCGTCAGGATCAGCACCTCCCCTCCCTGTTTCTCTCTGATCCGGAGGGCTTCCTCCACGGCGATCTCGCAAAACGGGTTGATCACCATCTTGATGTTGTCCAGGACGACCCCGCTGCCGTCCTTCCGGATCTTCACCCTCTCGTCGGGGTTGGGAACCGGCTTGATCGCCACGAGCATCTTCACACCGCACCTCCCGGGGAAAATCGCCTGCGGGGAAATGGGAAACAGGGGGGATGATACCGGAATGACAGGGGGGAATCAACCCGAAAGTGAATGGTCATTCAGTAATCAAGGAAGGGAAGAGACGGGTAAGAAGGAGGGAGAAAACCGCGCCGGTCCCGCCTCCGAGGGTGTCCGCCAGCCAG
>CAYWOT010000102.1:0-8125 GCA_964459975.1 uncultured bacterium | reverse complement strand
AGCCGTATCGGGCGGGCATCTTCCTGTCGACCGAGATTCCGCAGACCTCGACGGGCCCGCAGGCGGTGCTGAAGGACCTGGAGAAGCGGATCCAGGCCGTGATCCGGAGCGGCAAATTTCCGATCGTGCTGGGCGGGGAGCACTCGGGAACGTGCGGGGCGGTGGCCGCCCTGAAGAAGAAACACGGAGACCTGACGGTCCTCCAGTTCGACGCGCACGCCGATCTGCGGGACACCTACCTCGGGTCGCCGTGGAATCACGCCTGCGTCGGACGCCGCATCGTGGACACGGGCGCGAAACTCGTCCAGGTGGGAGTGCGCAGCATCTCGGAGGAAGAGGACCGGTTCCTCCGGAAGGCGGACGCGGTCAAGACGTTCTACGCGTCGGAGGTGAGGGACAACCTGGCGGATGTGACCCGGGGAATCGTGAGCAGCCTCTCGGGCAGGGTCTACCTGTCGATCGACCTGGACGTCTTCGATCCGGGAATCATGCCCGCGGTCGGAACGCCGGAGCCGGGCGGGCTGGACTGGTTCGAGGTCATCGACATCCTGCGCGACGTCATGCGCGCAGACTGCGAGCTTGTGGGGTACGACATCATGGAGCTCTCGCCGATCCCGGGCATCGTGGCGCCGGAGTTCCTTGCGGCGAAACTCTGCTACCGCATGATGGGCTGGATCCTCGCCCGGCGGGAGGAGCAGTGAGGGAAAGCCCCTCCGACAAGGAGACGACGGGATGTTCGTGCCTTCGAAGGTTTTTTTCACCAAGGGAGTCGGACGACACCGGGAGCAGCTGACCTCCTTCGAACTGGCGCTGCGCGACGCCGGGATCGAGAAGTGCAACCTCGTTCAGGTCTCGAGCATATTTCCTCCCCAGTGCAAGATCATCCACAAGGAGGCGGGCTTGAAGGCCCTGATGCCCGGCGAAATCGTGTTCGTCGTCATGAGCCGGTGTCAGAGCGACGAGCCCCGCCGGCTCATCGCCGCCTCCGTGGGGTGCGCCCTTCCCTCCGACCGGTCCGTGTACGGATACTTGAGCGAGCACCACGCGTTCGGACAGCCGGAGAAGGTGGCAGGGGAATACGCCGAAGACTTGGCCGCCGCCATGCTTGCCTCGACGCTGGGGATCGAATTCGACGAGGAGAAGAGCTGGGACGAGAAGAAGGAGGTGTGGAAGATCAGCGGCAAGATCTTCCGTTCCTTCAACATCACGCAATCGGCGATCGTGAAGGATGAATATACGACGGTCCTCGCGGCGGCCGTCTTCGTGGTGTGACGCGCGAGGGGGACCGATGAGAGGGGCGAGGGTCGTCGGGACGGGACGGGCGCTGCCGCGACGCGTGGTCACGAACACCGAGCTGACCACCCTGATGGACACGTCCGAGGCGTGGATCGAGCAGCGCACGGGGATCCGGGAGCGGCGGTTCGTCGACCGGGGCACGGGCGCGTCCGACCTCGGAGTCGCCGCCGCGCGCGCGGCCGTCGGGCGCGCGGGGCTTGCGGTCCGCGACATCGAGTTCATCGTCTTCGCCACGCTGACCCCCGACCTGTTCTTCCCGGGGTGCGGCGTGCTGGTCCAGGAGAAGCTCGGGCTCGGCACGATCGGTGCCCTCGACGTCCGCACCCAGTGCACCGGCTTTCTCTACGGGCTGTCCGTGGCCGAGCTGTACGTCAAGGCGGGGATCTACGACCACGTGCTCGTGATCGGGGCCGAAGTGCAGAGCACGGGCCTCGACATGAGCACGGCGGGCCGGGACGTCTCGGTCATCTTCGGAGACGGGGCGGGCGCGGTGATCGTCGGGCCCGCGGACCCCGGAACCGGCATCCTGTCGTCCCACCTCCACGCGGAGGGACGCCACGCCCGCGAGCTCATGGCCGAAGCGCCGACCTCCGTCGAGAACCCCCGGATCAGCAAGGAGATGATCGACGCGCGGCGGCACTTCGGCGTGATGAACGGCCGGGTCGTCTTCGCCCACGCGGTGCGTCGGTTTCCGGAGGTGATCCGCGAGGCGCTCGCCGCGAACCGCATGGACGTCTCCGACCTGTCGCTCGTCATTCCGCACCAGGCGAACCTGCGGATCACGCAGGCGGTGGCGAAATCCCTGGACCTTCCCCCGGAGAAGGTGTTTTCCAACATCGAGAAGTACGGGAACACGACCGCCGCGTCCATTCCGATCGCGCTCGACGAGTGCGTCGAGGAGGGCAGGATCCGGGAGGGCGACGTCGTGTGTCTCGCGGCGTTCGGATCGGGGTTCACCTGGGCCTCGGTCCTGATGCGCTGGTAGCCGACGCGGGAGGAGCCCTGCGCTTCCGGATCCGAGACCTGGCTCCCCGGGATCTGGATGGGGTGATGGCCATCGAGGTCGTCTCCTTTCCGTCTCCCTGGTCCCGCACGCTCTACGAGGAAGAGATCGGACGGCGGTTTTCCGACGGGATCGTGGCCGTCGACGACCCGGGGGAATCGGTGGCCGGCTACGCGGTCTGCTGGACCGTGGCGGGAGAGTCCCACCTGCTGACGATCGCGGTCCGGCCCGACGCCCGCAACCGGGGCCTGGGCCGAGCTCTTGTCCGGGAGTGCCTGCGCAGGAGCGCGCGGGCGGGGGGCCGGCGGATCTATCTCGAGGTGCGGCCCAGCAACGAGAGCGCAATCCGGCTGTACCGGAACATGGGCTTTCGGCGGGCGGGCATCCGGAAGGGATACTACACGGATACGGGAGAGGATGCGATCGTGCTCGTGCGGGACATCGAGGAACGGGATGCCGTCTGACCGGCCGCGCTTCGTGACGGGCACGATCCTGCAGAACCGGGGAAGCGGCGAGATCTTCTACCGCATCGAGGCGAGGATCCCGGAGCCGGTCCGCTTCGCGCCCGGGCAGTTCGCGATGGTTTCGGGGTGGCCGGGGAACGACCCCCTCCTTCCGCGACCGCTGGCGATCTTCCGGTCCGGGGGGAGGCGCGGCGGCGGCCGCGTCGAGTTCGTTTACAAGGTCGTGGGACGGGGCACCGCCCTGCTGTCGGGCCTGCACCCGGGGGATTCCCTGTCGATCACGCTGCCCCTGGGCCGCGGATTCGACCTCGACGGCGACGGCCGACGGTATTGGCTGGTGGGGGGAGGCGTCGGCTTCTCGTCGGTGTTCCCGGCGGCGGCGGTTCTCAAACGCCGACGCGCCCGGTTCGAGATGTTCCTCGGCGCCCGCACCCGCGACCATCTTCCTCCGGACGAATGGACTCCGGGAGCTGGCGAGCCCGGCACGATCCACCTCTGCACGGAGGATGGATCGCGCGGATCTCCCGGGCGCGTGACCGATGCCGTGCTGGACCGCATGCGAGGCCTGGCCCCCGACGAGGCCGCTAGGCTCACGATTCTCGCATGCGGACCCAAGGAGATGCTCAAGGAAATCGCCGGGGCGGCCTCCGGACGGAAGATCCCGGTGCAGGCGGCGCTGGAGAATCACATGGCGTGCGGCTTCGGAGTGTGCTGGGGATGTGTGGTCGCGGTGCGCGAGGGAGACCGCACGGTGTACCGCCGGGTGTGCCGCGAAGGGCCGGTGTTCGACGCGGGAGAGGTGATATGGTAGCCGCGGACCTGTCGGTTTCTCTCGGAGGGCTCCGGGTGAAGAACCCGGTCCTCACCGCGTCGGGCACCTTCGGCTACGGCATCGAGTTCCAGCCGTTCTACGACATTTCGCGGCTGGGAGCGGTCGTCGTCAAGGGACTGTCCCTCTCCCCCTCCGATGGGAACCCGCCGGGGCGCATCGTCGAGACGGCGGCGGGCATGCTCAACGCGATCGGCCTGCAGAACATCGGCGTGGAGCGGTTCGCGGCGGACGTGGCGCCGCAGCTCGCCGACGCCGGCGCGACCGTCGTCGCGAACATCTACGGCAGGACCGTGGAGGAGTACGAGGCGGTGGCGCGCCGTCTCTCCGAAGTCCCGTCGCTTGGCGCGATCGAAGTGAACGCCTCGTGCCCCAACGTCCGGGAGGGGGGTCTGGCGTTCGGAGCCGCTCCCGCGGGAATCGCCAAGCTTACGGGACGCGTACGGCGCTGCACCGGAAAGCCGCTCTGGGTGAAGCTGAGTCCGAACGTCACGGACATCGGGTCCATCGCGAAGGCGGCGGAGGAGAGCGGGGCGGACGCGGTCTCCCTGATCAACACGCTGATCGGCATGGCGGTCGACCACCGGAGCCGTCGGCCGAAGTTGTCGAACGTGACCGGAGGGCTGTCGGGGCCGGCGGTCAAGCCGGTCGCGCTGCGGATGGTCTGGGAGGCGGTCAGGGCCGTCCGGATCCCGGTGATCGGGATCGGCGGCATTCGGGACGCCGCCGACGCGCTCGAGTTCCTCCTGGTGGGGGCGTCCGCGGTGCAGGTCGGAACGGCGAACTTCCGGAATCCGCGCGCGTGCGTCGAGATTCTCGAGGGCATCGAGGCGTTCTTCCGGGAGGAGGGAATCGGCGGGCTCGAGGAATACCGGGGCAGCCTGCAGGGGGGAAATACTCCTTGAGGTTTTCGCCGGACGGAGGGTATAATAGGCTGGTTGTTGGGGGGGACCGGATGGTGGGCTTCAGCCCACTTTTTTTTTCTGGGGACGCCGATGAGGTTCGACGCCGAGAAGATTGCCGCCCTGGCCGAGGACGTGGCGCAGGACGAAGGGCTCGAGCTCGTCGACGTCGAGATCCTCACGGAAGGTCCCCGTGCGGCCGTCCGTGTCTTTGTCGACCGGGAAGGGGGAGTGCGGCTGCGCGACTGCGAGTCCGTGAGCCGAAGGCTCGGCGCGGTGCTCGACGTGGAGGATCCGGTTTCCGGTCCCTATACCCTGGAGGTCTCCTCCCCGGGCCTGGAGCGCAGGCTGAAAACGCCAAAGGACTTTGCGGCGTGCCGGGGAAGGCGGGTGAAGGTGCAGCTCTCCGCCCCGGTCGACGGGAGCCGGAACTTCCGCGGAATCCTTCTCGCCAGTGACGAGGAGGGGATCGAACTGGAGAGGAACGGTGCGACGCACCGGTTGCCGTACGCCCTGGTGCGCAAGGCGAACCGGGAAGTCACCCAGGAAGAACTATTCGGAAAGGGAACGAAGAAACGATGATTCTGGATATCGGCCAGATTATCACCCAGTTGGGCAAGGAAAAGGGGATCGACCGGAACGTGATCATCGGCGCGATCAAGGACGCGCTGGAGAGCGCGGCCAAGAAGAAGTACGGCATGAACAAGCAGCTCGAGGCCACCTACGATCCGGAAACGGGCGATTTCGAAGTCCTCGAGTTCCGCACCGTCGTGGCCGACGTGCAGGACTCCGAGTTGGAGATCACGCTGCGCGAGGCGACCGAGCTCGATCCCGAGGCGCGCCTGGGTGACAGCATCGGGTTTCGGATGAGCACCAAGGATCTGGGACGGATCGCGGCGCAGACCGCGCGCCAGATCATCATGCAGAAGGTGAAGGACGCCGAGCGCGAGGTCATCTACAACGAGTTCATCACCCGCAAGGGGGAGATCATCAACGGGATCGTGCAGCGCTACGAGCGGGACTCCATCATCGTCGACCTCGGGAAAACGGAGGCGGTGATGCCGCCGTCGGAACAGATCCCGAGGGAACGGTATCGGCAGGGCGACCGGATTCGCGCGTACATCAAGGATGTGAGCAAGACGACGCGGGGCCCCGAGATCCTCCTGTCGCGGGCCGACCCGCGCGTGATCCTCAAGCTTTTCGAACAGGAGGTCCCCGAAGTCTACGAGGGAGTCGTCTCCATCCTGAGCGTGGCGCGGGAGCCGGGGTTCCGGACCAAGATCGCGGTCCGCTCGAAGGACCGGGACGTCGACCCCGTGGGAGCGTGCGTCGGCATGAAGGGCTCGCGGGTCCAGAGCGTCGTGCAGGAGCTCCGGGGCGAGAGGATCGACATCATCGCGTGGGACGAAGATCCGGCGAAGTTCGTCTGCAACGCCCTCCAGCCGGCCGAGATCATCCGGGTTCTCGTGAACGAGTCGGACAAGACGATGGAGGTCATCGTCCCCGAGGAGCAGCTTCTCCTGGCGATCGGGAAACGCGGACAGAACGTGAAACTGGCCTCCAAGCTCGTGGGCTGGCTGATCGAGGTGCGGGCGGAAGGCCAGGTGGAGGACGCGCTCAAGAGGGCCGAGGGCCTGTTCGCGCCGAAGCCGGCTGCGCAGGAGGAAGCTCCCGCTCCGGAGGCTGCAGAAGGGGCTGCTCCGGCGGCCGCGGACGGCGGTTCGCCGGATGCTGCGCCGGGGCCCGTTCCGGAGGCCGAGGGGGAGACCGCGGAGGGTGAGCCGGCGAGGAAGGCCGAGGCGGCGCCGGAGCCGGCGGGGTCGGCGGAGAGCGACGCGACCGCCGCCGGGGACGTGGAGAGCGCCGGCGGCGCGGAGGCCGGCGATGAAACGCCCGTGGAGAAGCCGGGGGATGACGCCGGGGCGTGACCGGCACCGCCCCGAGCGGACCTGCGTCCAGTGCGGGGCGAAAGGGGAAAAGGAGGGTTTTCTCCGCGTCGCGCGGAGGCCGGGAGGCGGGTTCGATCCGGATCCGCGCGGCCAGGCTGCCGGCCGCGGCATCTACCTGTGCCGGGAGACGGCATGCATCGAGCGGTTCGCGCGGCGTATCCGCACCGCGAAGGGAGCCGCGAGGTTCCGCATGGGCGATGCGGCGGCGGGTCTGGCGGACCGGCTTGACGCGTGGCAGACCGGGCGGCAGCGCGCCGCTTCGGCGGGAGACCCCGCGGAAGGCATGACGGCTCCACGGGGGAAGTAAGGCTTGCAGGGGGAGTGGATGGAGAAGGTTCGGGTACGGGATCTCGCGAAGGAACTCGGGATGAAGACCAGCAAGGAGATCCTGCTCTTTCTGGAGCGGATCGGTCAAAAGGGAAAATCCGCGTCGAGCAACATCGAAGGCGAGCTGATCGATCGGGTGAGGGGTCACTTTCGCAAGGGCGCGACTCCCCCTCCCGTGCGGGAGACGCCGCTTGAAGTGACCCACGCGGACGGGACCCTTGAGCGCAAGTCGAGCCGGGTGGTGCTGCGCCGAAGCGCTCCCGAACCCGAGAAGCCGCCCGAGCCCCCCGCGCCCGTGGAGGAGGCGCCCCCTCCAGCGGAGGAAGCGGAGCCCGCCGTGGAAGCGGGCGCTCCCGCCGCCGAACCGACCGAAGGCGCCCCGGGGCCGGAAGAGGCGCAGGCGGGGCAGGCCCCCGGGGAAAAGCCGGCCGAGCCAGCGATCCGGGTGGTCGAGGCCCCGCCGGCGGCGAAGCCCGAGGAGGAGCGCAAGGAGAAGGAAAAGAAGTGGAAGAAGGTCAAGCCGCACGAGAAGAAGGTCCAGAAGGGCGTGCTCAAGAAACATATGATCCAGGAGATCTCGGAGGAAACCGAGGCGCCCGCTCCGGTCGAGGAGAAGCCTCCGGCGGAGGCCGAGGCCGCGGCCGCGGTGGTGCGCCAGTTTCAGCCGGCCCGCGTCCAGAAACGGAGGGGAAAGCCCGTCCGGGAGAAGAAGGTTCCGTCCACCCTGCCGCCGAAAGCCAGCAAGCGCGTGTTCAAGATCGAGGAGGTCATCACGGTCGGCGATCTCGCTCACCGGATGGGGGTCAAGGCCGGGGAAGTGATCCGCAAGCTCATCGAGATGGGCATGCCCGCCACGGTGAACCAGCTCCTCGACGTCGACGCGGCGGGGCTTCTTGCCCAGGAATACGGCTTCGAGGTGGAAAACGTCGCCCCCGAAGTGGAGAGCCTCATCGACCAGGAGGCCGACGCCGAGGAAGACCGGGTCCCGCGGCCGCCCGTGGTGACGATCATGGGACACGTCGACCACGGCAAGACGTCGCTATTGGACGCGATCCGGGCCAGCAACGTGATCGACCAGGAGGCGGGCGGCATCACCCAGCACATCGGGGCGTACGAGATCGAGCACCGGGGCCGGTCGCTCGTCCTGCTGGACACCCCCGGGCATGAGGCATTCACCGCCATGCGGGCGCGCGGGGCGCAGGTCACCGATATCGTGGTCCTGGTGGTCGCCGCCGACGACGGGGTCATGCCCCAGACGGTGGAGGCGATCAACCACGCCAAGGCGGCCGGCGTCCCGATCGTGGTGTGCGTGAACATTATCGACAAGTCCGGCGCGCAGCCGGACCGCATCCGGC
>CAYWOT010000101.1:0-8126 GCA_964459975.1 uncultured bacterium | reverse complement strand
AAGGACACCCGGGCCGACCCGGGGCTCTCCCGGTCCGTCGAACACCACCATTGGCGGATTCCGAAATTTCTGCTACAACCCGTGTATCGCGGAGATTGACGGAGGGCAACCGCGTGAAGACGGCAACCCGTACCACCATTCTTCTCCTCGTGCTGCTGCCTGCCGCCGCCGGGCTGGCCTGGACGGTATTCCACGCGCTCACGGGCCGCGGCGGCCCCGGGAATCGCAGCGGGCTGAACGTTCCCGCGCCCGTGGAAGTGGCGGCGATCCGGCGGGGACCGATCGAACTGCGCAGGACCCACAGCGGGACGCTGACACCCCGCGCCGAGTTCATCGTCGGGCCGAAAGTGGGCGGACGGGTCGAGCGCCTGACCGTCGACCTCGCCGACACCGTCCGGCGGGGCCAGGTCGTCGCGGAGCTCGACAACGACGAGTACGTCCAGGCCGTGGCCCAGGCGAAGGCCGATCTCGAGGTGGCGAAGGCAAACCTCGCCGAAGCGAAAAGCGCCCTCGAGATCGCCGACCGCGAGATCGAGCGCATCCGGACTCTGCGGAGCCGCGGGGTGGCGTCCGAGTCCCAGCTCGACGCGGCCCGGGCGAATCATCTGACAAAACAGGCCCAGCTCGAGGTCGCCTCCGCCGAGGCGGCCAAGGCCAAGGCATCCCTGGAAACCGCCAACATCCGCCTCGGCTACACGAAGGTGCGCGCGAGCTGGACCGGCGGAAGCGACCGCCGCGTCGTGGCCGAGCGGTTCGCCAACGAGGGGGGAATGGTCGCGGCGAACGCCTCCCTTCTGCTGATCGTGGAGCTCGATCCCGTCACCGGCGTGATGTTCGTCACCGAAAAGGACTACGTGCGCATGCGCAAGGGCCAGCTCGCGACCCTGACCACGGACGCGTATCCGGGGGAGCGGTTCCAGGGCCGCATCGACCGGATCGCCCCGGTCTTCCGCCAGGCCACGCGGCAGGCCCGGGTGGAGCTTGCGATCGAAAACCCCGGCCAGCGCCTCAAGCCCGGCATGTTCATCCGGGTCACCGTGATCCTCGACCGCCTGGCCGACGCCACGATCGTACCCGAAAAGGCGCTGACCACGCGCAACAACCGGACGGGAGTGTTCGTCGTGAGCGCGGACGGCCGGTCGGTCGCATGGCGTGACGTCACGGTCGGCATCCGCGACGGAGACCGGGTCCAGGTCACGGGCGAGGGTCTGTCGGGGCGGGTCGTCACTCTCGGTCAGCAGCTGATCGACGACGGCTCCGCGATCACGATTCCGGGGCAGGCGCCCAAAGCGGGCGCGGCGGGCCCCACCGTGGAGCGGGAGTGAACCTGCCGGCGTTCAGCGTGCGCCGCCCGATCCTGGTCACCATGGTGACGTTGATCGTCGTGATTCTCGGCGCAGTCTCCTTGAGCCGCCTGCGCATCGACCTGCTGCCCAACATCGAGCTGCCGACCGTCACCATCCGGACCGAGTACGAAGGCGCCAGCCCCGAGGTCATGGAGCGCCTGGTGACCCAGATCGTCGAGGAGATCGTCGGCACCGTCCCCGGCGTGAAGGAGGTGACCTCCCAGTCGTCGGAGGGGAACAGCACGATCCGCGTAAGCTTCGTCTGGGGCACGGATATCGATACCGCCGCGGTGGACGTCCTGGGCAAGCTCGAAGACGAGATCAACGAGCTGCCCGAGGGCGTCGTCCGGCCCCGGGTGAGAAAGTTCGACATCGCCAGTTTCCCCGTCGTCATCCTCGGGGTTTCGAGCCAGCTCGACCCCGTGGAGCTCACCCAGCTGATCGAGGATCAGATCCGCTACCGGTTCGCCCACATCCCGGGCGTAGCGCAGGTCGACGTCTGGGGCGGGTACAACCGCGAGGTCCGGATCGAGCTGGATCCCGACCGGATCAACGCCCTCCAGCTCCCCCTGGATCGGGTGCTCAGCGCGATCCGCGACGCCAACCTCGACCTGCCCACGGGAAGGATCGAACAGGGACGGTACGAGATCACGCTCCGCGCGCCGGCGGAATTCGCGAACCTCGACCAGATCCGGAATACGGTGATCCTCCAGCGGAACGGCGCCCCGGTCCGGCTCGGCCAGGTCGCCGGGGTCACGGACACGTACGAGAAGCTCACCCGGCTCATCCGCGTCGACGGCGTACGCGGCATCCGCGTGGCGATCCGGAAGCAGGCCGACGCCAACACGGTCGAGGTCTCCCGCAGCGTGCTTGCCGAGATCGACCGGGTCAACCGGGAGTTTCCCCAGATCCGGATCGTCCCGGTGAGCAACCAGGGGAACTTCATCGAGCGGTCGATCGAAAACGTCGCCCGCTCGGTGCTCTACGGCGGCGCCCTGGCGATCCTCGTCCTGCTTTTCTTCCTGCGCAACGTCCGCAGCACCCTGGCCATCTCCCTGGCGATCCCCATCTCGGTCATCGCGACCTTCGCGCTCGTCTATTTCGGCGGGTTCACGCTGAACCTCATGACGCTGGGAGGGCTCGCGCTCGGCGTCGGGATGATGGTCGACAGCTCCATCGTCGTGCTCGAGAACATCTACCGGCGGCGCACGGAGACCGGCGAACCGCCCGCCGTCGCCGCCGTGGAAGGGGCGCGGGAAGTCGGCCCCGCCATCGTCGCGAGCACCGTGACGACGCTCGTGATCTTCCTTCCCCTCATCTTCGTCCGCGGCGTCTCCGGCATCCTGTTCAAGGAGATGGCGTACGTCATCATCTTCTCGCTGGCCTGCTCCCTGCTCGTCTCCTTGAGTCTCGTTCCGATGCTCTCGGCGGGCCCGCTGGCGATCCGGGAACGCCGGGCCGGGACGCGGGCCGCGTGGATCGAGCGGGGAGACGCGAAGGCGGGCGCGTTCTTCGGGAACCTGGAAACCGGGTACCGCGACCTGCTCCGTTGGGTGCTGTCCCATCGGCTGGCCACGGTCCTCGCCGCCGTCGCCGTCCTGGGCGCAAGCCTGCTCCTGCTGCCGTGGATCGGCACCGAGTTCCTTCCTCCGAGCGACGAGGGGGAGGTGCGCGTGACGGGAGAAATGGAGGTCGGGACCCGCCTCGAGCTCGTGGACGAGCAGATGCAGCGCATCGAAGGCGTCGTCTCCGCGGCGGTGCCGGAGACGGTTTCGTCGGTGGTGAGCGTCGGCGCGACGGGATCGCACCCGGAGGCGGCCTTCCGCGGGGAGATGAGCCTCACCTTGTCGCCCGCCACCGCACGGAGCCGGTCCAACGTGGAGATCGCCGACGCCCTGCGGCGCCGCCTGGCCGGCAACATTCCCGGCATGGAGGTCCGGACCCGCGCCCCCCAGGGTCAGTTTCTCCTGGACCGTCTCCTCGGCGCCGAGGAGGGGTTGGCGATCGAGGTCCAGGGGTACGACCTGGCCACGCTCGACGCTCTGGCCGCCCGCGCCGCCGCGGCGGTCCGCGGCGTTCCGGGAATCACGGACATCGAGACGAGCCGCGAAGCCGGCGTGCCCCAGCACGAGATCCGCGTCGACCGGGACAAGGCCGCCGACCTGGGATTGAGCGTGCGGGACGTCACGAAAATCCTGGAGACCGCGATGGCCGGCACCAAGGTCGGCGAGTTCCGGGCCCGGGGCAACTCCTACCGGATCCTCGTGAAGCTCAAGGACGCCGAGAAACGGTCGCTCGACGAGATCCTGAACCTGACGCTGACCACCGCCTCCGGAGAGCAGGTGGCGCTGCGAAACGTCGTCGCCACGGAGCGCAGCCGCGGCCCGGTCGTGATCGACCGGAAGAACCAGCAGCGGATCGTGACGATCGCCGCCAACGTCTCCGGCCGCGCCTTGGGCTCCGTTGCCGCGGACGTGCAACCGCGGCTGGCCCGCATTCCGCGTCCCGTGGGGTACGACCTGCGGGTCGCGGGAACGTACGAGGAGCAGGAAAAGGCGTTCCACGAGCTGGTGATCTCGCTCGTGCTGGCGCTTTTGCTCGTGTACATGGTGCTCGCCTGCCAGTACGAGTCGCTGCGCGATCCGCTCGTGGTCATGGTATCGGTGCCCCTTGCGGCGGTCGGCGTGCTGGTGACGCTGTTCCTGACGCGGACGACGCTCAACCTGCAGTCGTACATCGGCTGCATCATGCTCGGGGGGATCGTCGTCAACAACGCGATCCTCCTGGTGGACCAGGCCGGACAGCTCCGAAAAGGAGGAATGGCCGTCCGCGATGCGGTTGCCGAAGCCGGAAGGCGGCGGCTGCGGCCGATCCTGATGACGACCCTTACCACGGTTCTCGCCCTGCTGCCCCTGGCGCTGGGCGTGGGCGAGGGCGCGGACGCCCAGGCGCCGCTGGCCCGCGCGGTCGTCGGGGGACTGACCGCCTCGACGCTGATCACGCTGGCCCTGATTCCGGCGGTCTACTCCGTCTTTCATCCCGAGCGCGGGACGGGCCCCGAATGAAGCGCCGGCGCGCGACGCCGCCCCTTGCGAAGGCTCTGGCGGTCCTCTTCGCCGTCCTCGTTCCGGAGCTCTCGGGCGGCTGCGCGCGGGTCGACCGCTGGGGCGTCTTTTCCAAGGACCTCCGGTCGCACGTTCCCGTCGAGGAAACCCGCCCTCTTCCGGGAGCCGAAGAGTACCGTCCCCACGTGAAAAAGGAAGCGCCCCTTCCGCTTCCGTCCCGCGGTCCGGCGGACCTGTCCGTCGAACAGGCGATTCTGCTCGTCCTGCGCAACAACCGCGACCTCTACGTCCACCGCCTCAACCCGGTCGTCGCGGGAACGTTCGAGCGCATCGAACGCGGGAAATACGACCCGGAGGCGTTCGCGGACCTGGAGTACGCGCGGGAGCGGTCCCGCCAGACCGCCGCGTCCACCGGCACCGAATACAGCGTGGAGGAAAGCGAGCAGTCCGCGGTGGTCGGAATCCGCCAGGCGTTCCCCACCGGCACCACCGTGGAAGCGACGGCGGGCCACGATCGAACGACCTCCGACCGCGCGCCCGGGCTGCAGAGCGCCAGGGCAGCCTTAAGCGTCACGCAATCCCTGCTTCGGGGTTTCGGCCCCGAGGTGAACCTGGTCAGCGTGCGGCAGGCCGAGCTCGACACCGCCGCCAGCATCTACGAACTTCGGGGGTTCACGGAGGCGCTCGTCGCGGACACCGAGACCGCCTACTGGAATTACGTGCTCGCGGGACAAGAGATCGCGATCTTTACGCAGTCGCTTGCCGTGGCCCGGCGGCAGCGGGACGAGGTGGAACTGCGCATCGAGGTCGGCATCCTGCCGGAGATCGAGGCCGCGGCCGCCCGCGCCGAGGTCGCAAGCCGCGAGCAGGCCCTGATCGACGCGCGCAGTCTGCTGGAGGAAAACCGGCTGCGGCTTCTGCGGCTGATCACTCCCGGCCCCCGCGCCTCGCTCGACCTCCAGGTCAACGCCACGAGCCGGCCGGCGCTCGAGCCGAAGCCGATCACGGACCTGACCGACCGCCTCGCGCTCGCCGAACGGTCCCGCCCCGATCTCAACGAGGCGCGGCTGCGCCTCACCCGCAACCGCCTGCAGACCATCGTGACCCGCAACGGCGTCCTTCCGCGGTTGGATCTGTTCATCGCGCTGGGAAAGACCGGCTTCTCCGATTCCTTTTCCGGGGCCTTCCGCGAGCTGCGCAGCAACACCTACGACCTTGCCGGCGGCCTCCGGCTGAGCCACTTCCTGGGCAACCGCGCGGCGGAAGCGCAGAACCTCGCCGCCCGGGCGTCGCGGCGCCAGGCGGCCGAGGCCGTGGAGAATCTGCAGCAGCTCGTCCAGGTCGACGTGCGGCTCGCCTTCAACGAGGTGGAGCGGACCCGCCAGCAGATCTCGGCGACGTACGCGACGCGCACGCTGCGGGAACAGACGCTTATCGCGGAAAAGGAACGGTTCGACGTCGGCACCGGCACCGCGCTGCAGGTCGCTCAGGCACAGCGGGACCTGCTGGCCAGCAGCATCGACGAGGTCAAGGCGGGCGTCAACTACCGGATCGCCCTGGTCCGGCTCTACCTTGCCGAGGGCAGCCTTCTCGACCGCCGCGGAATCGTCCTCCCCGTCGAAAAGGACGCAGACCGGCTCTGATATTTCCGCCTGTTATTCTATCGAACGTAAAGTACTATCTTCTATTGGCCCGCTCGGCGGCGCCGCACTCGCCGCCCAACGCCGCCGCCTGCTAGAAGCGCATCTCCCTTTTCTTGAGGCCGGCGGGAAGCTCGAACAGCGACGGCGCGATATCCTGGTGCCGCAGGTCCGTGAGGTCCGACCGTTCGCGCTGCGCGCCTTCGGAAAACTGCACGACCCGGACCGGAACCCCGGACACCTGGCTTCCCTTCGTTCCCTCGTCGTTTCCGCTCCCGAAGAGCGGCAGGGCATCCTTGGAACCTTTGGAAAACGCCTCCGAGAATTCCCGGACCTGATCGAAGACCCGGAAATCGTCTCGGCGCATATGGAACTGGCCCGGATCCGCCGTGTAGATCTCCTGGGTCTTCTCCCGACCCAGGTATCCGTCGTAGCGGTCGCACACCCACCGGTTCACCCGGACGCCCGAGGCCCCCTTCCGGTATTCCATCCGCGGCGCCTCTTGCGGCATCCGACCCTTCATCATCGATTCCACCATTTTTCGCTGTTCGGGCGGAACGTTCTGCAGTTGCGCCTGAAGCCGCTTCATCGCCTCGTCCACCCTGGCCCGCATCTTCGTCAGGTCGTCCTGAGTGATTTCCGTGTACGTCCCTTTCGCCCGGTCGATCATCCAGAACAGCTTCTTGTCCCCGCGGAAGATGTTTACGTCGCCCTTCTCGTCTTCCATCCTCATGCGGTCGGAGCTCACGTACAGGGTGGTCGTCTTCTTCTTTGCGGTGCCCGCGCCCGGCTGCTGCTCGTACACCATCACAACTCCCGCGAAGGCGGAAGACGCAACCAGCACCGCGGCAACCACAAGGCCCGCCAGGAGCAGATGCAGCTTCATCGAACCCCTCCTCGCTATAATGGTTCGGGTACGATGCCGCGGACCGTCTCCGCGCTCGCACCCGCGCACCTTGTTTCCCCGCCCGCCGGCCCTTCTTTTGCCTCCGAGGCCCGGGCGGACCGACTCACTCGGCGATGCGCATCTCCCGGACCCAGTGCCGGGGCACCGTGGGGCGATCGGCGGTCTCCGTGCCGACGATGTCGTCTCCCGCCCCCGCCCGCCAGTAGTAGTTGCTCCCCGACGGGACCTCGAACTGCTCCCCCGTCTCGGGATCGGCGATCCGGACTTCGCCGCGGAAGGCCCGCGACCAGTTCTCCTGGCTCCGGTCCCAGCTTCGGGATTTGTTCTCCCACGTCCGCTGGATGATTCCCGAGATCTCCTCGTGCGTCCGGCGATTGATCTCGGCGACCCGCGCGTTCGTCCGGGACTGCGCCGCCTGCCACGCCGGATTCCACCGCAGCCCCAGGGCCATTCTCGTCAGGACCGCCCGGGCCTCGGGCTCGGCGGCCGGAGCGGCCAGGTAGCCGTTCAAGGCCGTCATGAACCAGACGCCCGCGTCCGGTATGTTCGGGAGGGGGTTGAGGATCGTCTGGCAGAACGCGTACCCCTTCCGCGGAGCAGGCTGGCCTTCCGCCTCGAAGGCAATCTCTCCCGTGTCCACCCGGGCCCGCGTGCCGGCCCTTTGCCATTGCGCGGCGACCTGCGCGGACACGTCCGGGAAGTCCTTCGCGCGGACATCGCGGATCCTCCCGACCCGCGGAGGCAGATAGAACTGCGTAAGGAAGACGGTCGACGGGAGGTACCGCATGATGAGCGACCGGTTGACCCCGTCGGGGCTGTACCAGCCGCCCTCGCGGAAGCCCATGCTCATGCCGAGCTGCGAGGGAAGCTGGAACGGCGGCACGGAGGCATCTCCGATCCGGACGACGATCCGCCGGTCCGGACGGGTAACGACCACTTCCATCCTCGTATCCAGGGCGCTGAACCGTCGCAGCCCCCCTTCCACGGTCCACCCCCGCGGGACCGGACAGGTGAACGCGCCCTCCGCCGGATCGCGCCATTCGACCATCTCCGGAAGGCGCCGCCCCCCTTCGCTTCCATCGGCTCCTTCCGCGCCGCGGCCTGCGTAGAAAAACGCTCCGAGCATCCGCCGCATGACGGATTCCTCGCGAGACCACGCTTCGCGCCG
>CAYWOT010000100.1:0-8271 GCA_964459975.1 uncultured bacterium | reverse complement strand
ACGCCGCGATCAGGTGGACGTTCCTCATGCCTTAATCGCTTCTTCCATGACCGCATCATGGATCGCCGGCCTCAAGGTCGCGAGTCGCGGGTTGTCCGGGCCGAAGTACACCCGGTTGGTCAGCAGAACGACGGTGATTTCCCGGGACGGGTCGATCCACAGCGAGCACCCCGTGTACCCGAGGTGGCCGATCGATCCCTCCGGGAAACGGCGTCCGGCCTGCGACCCTCCCTCCGCCGCCGAGGAGGGGGTGTCCCAGCCCGGAGTGCGCGGGCAGCCCGCGGGGGCCTTAGGCGCCGTCGTCATCTCCACCGCCGAGGAGCGGGTGAGCACCCGCCCCTCTCCTTTTCTCGCCCGAAGGACCTCCCGCGCGAACCGGAACAGGTCGTGCGCGCTCGAAAAAACTCCGGCGTGGCCCGCGACCCCGCCCATCGCCGCGGCGTTTTCGTCGTCGACCTCCCCCACCTTCTCGCGCCCGCGCACGTCCGAGTCTCCGGTCGAGATCAGGCGCCCCGTTTCGCATTCGCTCAAGGTCGAAAGGGGGAGGTACCCGGTGTCCCGCATCTCCAGCGGATCGGCGAACTCCCGTTCGAGGAGTCGGTCGAGCGACGTAAACGACGCCGTCTCGATCACCCGCCCCAGCAGGATATAGCCCAGGTCGCTGTACGCCCAGGCCTTGCCCGGAAGCGTCTCCAGGGGAAGGGAGAGCACGGCGCTCACGATCCGGTCGTGCCCCTCCGCGGTTCCCCAGAGGGCCTTCCCGTCGCGCCGCTCCTCCTCCCGCAGGGCGCCGTACAGGGGTCGGTACGCCGGCAGCCCGGAGGTGTGGGTCAGGAGATGGCGGAGGCGGATCTCCCGAAACGCCGGGGCGGGAGAGCGCACGGGCAGGATCTCCGAGAGCTTCGCGTCCGCCGAAAGCCCCCCCTGCTGGACCAGGACGTAGAACAGGGCGGCGACCAAAGGCTTCGTCACGGACGCGATGTCGAAGATCGAGGAGAACGCCGCCTCGCCCGCGCAAGCGTGGAGAAGGATCTCGTCCCCCCGGCCCGCCAGGAGCACGGCCGCCTGGTACGCCTTTTCCCGGACGCCGGCCCGGAGCAGCGAAAGCGCGGCGCCGAAACGGGCCTCCTCCACCGTGGCCTCCCGGCTCACGCCGCCACCGGCGATTCGAGCAGAAACAGCCGGCCCCTCGAATCGATCCTGGCGCGGACGCCGAACGGCAGCGGATAGTTGGGGCGGGTGTGGCCGGCGGGAAACCCGTACCAGACGGGGACGGAGAGGCGCTTCCCGGCGTCGGCGAAGACGCGGCGGATCGACTCTTCGTCCTCGCCCGCGCACGGCGAAATCCTGCCCACGGCGATTCCCGCGATCTTGCGCAGCCGCCCGGACTGGATCCATTGGGTGAGCATCCGGTCGATCCGGTACGACGGCTCCCCCACGTCCTCGAGGAACAGGAGCGCACCTCGGAAATCGGGCTCGTAGGGCGTGCCCAAAAGCGCCGTGACCACGGACAGGCAGCCTCCGGTCAGCACGCCTTCGGCGGAACCTCCCCGGAGCCGATCGCACGGCGCCCCCCAGGGCTCCCGCGGGAGGACGGTGCCGCCCGCGAGCCGTAACAAGGCGTCGATCGCCGCCGGATCCGACCGTGCCCCGAGGTCTCCCGTCGCCGCCATCGGCCCGTGGATTGCGCAGACTCCGATCCGCGTCGACAGATAGGCAAGGAACGCCGACAGGTCGCTGTAGCCGATCAGAAGCTTGGGGCGGGCCGCCGCCGTTTTCCAGTCGAAGCGGGGCAGCAGCCGCATGGCGCCGTACCCCCCCCGGGCCGCCATCACCGCCCGGGCGGAAGCCAGTGCAAACGCCCACCGCATCTGCGCCGCGCGGCGCCCGTCGCCTCCGGCGAGGAACCCGTCCCGGACGAAAAGCCCCGGCGCAACCCGGGGTACGAACCCCGCGGCGGAGAGGCGGGCGATTCCTTTGGCGAGCCGTGCTGGGTCGACGGGGCCCGCCGGGGCGACCACTGCGATCGCGTCGCCTTTCCGAAGCGGTGCCGGCCGGATCCTGCGCATCTTCCCTCCCCTGCACAACCCCTTCATGATATGACGCTCCGGGGAAAAAAGGACCGGCAAAAAGGGACCGCGCGGCCGCGCACGGGCGGCCCGGCGCGTCCCCGTTTCCGTATAATGAGGAAGAACCGTCTTCGTTTCCGGGAGAAGAAACGCGTTGACTGCCGCGCCGTGGTCCAATGCGCTCGAAGCGCTCGAATGGAGAAAGGTCGTCTCCCGACTTTGCGCCCACGCCTCCTCGGACCCGGGCAGGGACCTGTGCGCGGCGCTTCCGCCCGGAACGGACGTCGACGTCATCCGGATCTCGCTCGAGGAGAACCGGGACGGCCGGCGCATGCTCGTGGCCGACGGTCCCCTTCCCCTGGACGGAGTCCGGGAGATCCATCCGTCCGTGGAAAAAGCCCTAAAGGGAATCGCGCTCTCCGCCGGCGAGCTCGTGCAGATCGGACAAACGGCGCGCGCGGGGGAGCGCACCCGCCGATTTTTCGACGACCGTCGCGGGCGGTACCCGCGGCTCGCGCACCACGCCCGGGAGCTGCCCCCCCTGCGGGAGCTGACCGACGAGATCGAGCACAAGATCGATCCGTCCGGGAACGTCCTGGACCGCGCGTCCGCGACGCTCGGGAACATGCGGCGCCAGGTGCTGGCGCTCAAGGGCCGCCTCCAGAAAGCGGCCGACGAGATCCTCGTCTCGCCCCGGTTCGCCCGCCACATCCAGGAGGCGTACGCGACCGTGCGCTCGGGGCGGCTCGTGATCCCGCTCAAAGCCGCCGCCAAGAGCCTGTTCCCCGGCATCGTCCACGACACCTCGCAGAGCGGCCAGACCGTCTTTTTCGAGCCCGAGGAGCTCGTGTACCTCAACCACGAGATCCGGCTGGCCGAGATCGAGGTGGAGCGGGAGATCGCGAGGATCCTCGCGGAGCTGAGCGCCCGGGTCGCCCGCCGTTCGGCCGATCTTTCCACCTGCCGGGCGATCCTGGCCCGCCTGGACTTCCTCCAGGCGCGCTGCCTGCTGGCGGAGGAGATGTCCGCCGCGGAGCCCACCGTAAACGCCGCCGGCGCGGTGAACCTCATCGGCGCGCGCCACCCCCTGATGGTCCTGGCGCACAAGGAGATCGTTCCCAACGACCTGTCGCTCAAGGGTCCCTGCCGCTGCCTCGTCCTGACGGGGCCGAACGCCGGGGGAAAGACGGTCGCGCTCAAGACGCTGGGGCTCCTGACGCTGATGGCGATGGCGGGGCTTTCCATTCCCGCTTCCGGCGACTCCTCGGTGTCGGTCTTCGCCCGGGTGTTCGCCGCCATGGGGGACGAGCAGAGCGTGGAGCAGGATCTGTCCACCTATTCGGCCCACGTCCGGCGCCTGAACGAGATCGTCGCGGGCGCGGTCGGGGGGTCGCTCGTCCTTCTCGACGAAGTGGTCACGGGAACGGACCCGAGGGAAGGGGCGGCGATCGCCCGGGGATTCCTCGAGACGCTGGCGGACCGCGAGGTCCGGGTCCTGGCAACGACCCACTTCGAGGAGCTCAAGGCAATCGCCTTCGAGGACCCGCGCTTCGAAAACGGGTCGATGGAGTTCGACCGGGAGGGCTTGCGCCCCACGTACCGACTTCGGCTCGGCGTCCCGGGGCGGAGCATGGCGATGGAGATCGCCCGGTCGCTCGGATTTCCCGAGGAGATCCTCGAGCGGGCGAAACGGCACCTTTCCGAGGAGGACCGGAAGCTCGACGAGGTCCTCGTACAGCTGGAACGGGAACGGGAAAAGGTCGCCCGGGAGGCCGCGGAACTGGCCGAACGACGCCGCCGGACCGAAGAGGAACGCCGCCTGCTTCAGGCCGAGCGGGACCGCGCGCAAGGAGAACGGGCGCGACTCGCGGAGACGGGCCGCACGAAGATCCGGGAGGAGATCCGAAAAGCCGAAGAGGAACTGCGGCGCGCCGCGGAAGGCTTGCGCAGGGACCGCAGGATCGAGACGATGCGCAAGGCGTCCGCCGTGGTGCGCCAGTGGAAGGACCGGGCGAGGACCGCCGAGCAGGACCCGGCCGTGCAGGCGATGATGAGCAGGACCGCGCCCCTTCGGCCGGAGGAGACCCTCGTGCCCGGACAGAAGGTCTTCCTGGCCCCCCTCTACAAGGAGGGGGAGGTGAGCGCGCGCGGGGGGCCGCAGGAAGCGACGGTGGAAGTCCTGGTGGGAGGGATGAAGACGCGGGTGTCCCGGGAACAGGTGCGGGTGCTCGCCGCGGACCGGCCGGACCCTGCGCCCGCAGACGCCGGCGCGGCGCGCGGCTCGGGAGGGTCCGTCGCCGAGGTGTACCTGCAGACGCCCGCCAACACCCTGGATCTGCGGGGCATGTACGTGGACGACGCCCTGCCCGAAGTGGACGCGTTTCTCGACCGCCTCTCCCTTTCCCAGGCGTCCCACGCGTTCGTCATCCACGGACACGGGACGGGGGCGCTCAAGGCGGGAGTGCGCCGCCACCTGAAGGGCTCCCCGTACGCGAAGCGGTTCTTCCCGGCACCGCGGGAGCAGGGCGGCGACGGAGCCACGATCGTCCTGCTCGCCTGACGCGGCGTGTGGACCGGGGCGCTCCCCGCGGGCCTAAAGGCGGCGGAAGGCGGCCCAGGCCTGGCGCACGAGGGCGGGATCCGCGAACAGGTCGTACGCGGCGAGCGACAGCGCGCGGATCCCCTCCATCATCCCTTCCACGCCCGCGGGGCTCGTCGTCGCCTCCGCGAACCGCCGCGTATGGATCTCCACCTTCGCGCCGTCGGAGATGGGGACGTTGGGCTGGAGCGTGGGGACGACCGTGGAGACGTTCCCGATGTCGGAGGAACCGCGGTTCTTGTCGATGGGCGCCCCGCTTGCCGGGAGGCGGAGCAGCGCAAGGGCGCGGCGATAGGAGGCGGCGAGAACGGGGTTGACCTTCATGGCGCAAAGGGTGTACGGCCCGTCCTCCATCCGCAGGCGGCAGCCGGTCGCCGTCGCCGCACCGCGCGCGCACGCCTTGACCTTCCGGAGCGCTTCGAGCATGGCCGCGTCCGTATCGGCCCGGACGTAAAAATATGCCTGGGCGCGCTCGGGGACGATGTTGGGGGCCCTCCCCCCGTCCGTGACGATCCCGTGGACCCGGACCGTCTCCGGGAGGTGCTGCCGCAGCGCTGCGACTCCCTGGAACAGGAGGAGAACGGCGTCGAGCGCGTTCACGCCCCGCTCCGGGTACGCCGCCGCGTGCGACGCTTTTCCGAAATACGTGAAGCGGATCTTGTGAAGGGCGAGAGTCCCTTTGTCCACGTGGCGCCGGGAGGAGGCGTGGACCATCATCGCCGCGTCGATCCCGGCAAAGATCCCCTCCTCGACCATCCGCGCCTTGCCGTATCCCGTCTCCTCTGCGGGGGTTCCCAGCGCGACGACCTTCCCGGACCGGAGGCGGCCGGCGCCTGCGCTAGCCAGCGCCGCGGCGGCGCAGGCCGAGGCCACCCCTCCGAGGTTGTGGCCGCAGGCGTGCCCGAGGTCCGGGAGGGCGTCCATCTCGCACAGGAACGCCACGGCGGGCTTGCCTCTTCCGAACGGAAACTCCGCCCGGAAGGCGGTTCTCATCCCGGCAACGCCCCGGGCGACCCGGAACCCCGCGCGCGCGAGGTACGCCGCGAGGGTCTCCGACGTCCGCTTCTCGTGGAGGGCGAGCTCGGCAAACCCGGTGATTTCCCGAAGCATCCTCTCTGCATCCGCCCGAAAGGAGGAGGCGACGGAGAGGAGCCGCGCCCTGTCACGGTCCAGAATTGTGTCGCGGCGGGTCGGCAAGGTGCTATCGTACCATATCCCCTGCGAAACGAACGGTCCGGCCGGACCAGGCGAAAAAGCGACGCACGAGAGGCCCGGGAGCATGACGCGCTGGAAATCGATCACCGTGGAGGCGCGGCGGGATGCCGTGGACGCCCTCTCGCACTTCTTCACGGAGCGCGGATCGCTGGGAATGGCGTACGACGAGCGGCTCTTCGGCGCCGAGGGAGACCCGGCGGATCCTCTGCCTCCCCCCGAAACCGTAACGCGCCTCACCGCCTACTTCCCCTGGGATACGGACCTGCGCTCCGTGAAACGGATGTTCCTCGACTTCCTCCCGGTTCTGGCCGAGTCGTTCGGGCCGGAAGCCGGCGCCTACGTCTCCGCGGCGGAAATCACGGACTTCGGGTGGGCGGAGAACTGGAAAGAGCACTTCCGGCCCAGGAGAATCGGAAAGCGCATCGTCGTAAAGCCGGAATGGGAGCCTTTTTCGCCGGCGCCGGACGACGTCGTGTTGACGATCAACCCGGGCCAGGCGTTCGGAACCGGGACCCACGAGACGACGCAGATGTGCCTCCGGTTCGTCGAGGAGGCCTTCGATTCCCCGGCCCCGCCCTGCCGCGTGCTCGACATCGGGACGGGAACGGGAATTCTGGGGATCGCCGCGGCCCGCTTCGGCGCGTCCTGCACGCTCGCGATCGACGTCGACCCCAAGGCCGTGGAAGTCGCGGCGGAAAACGCCCGGGTCAACGGGGTGGCGGACCGGTTCCACGCGGCGGACACCCCCCTGTCGCGCACGCAGGGGCGCTTCGATCTCATCCTGGCGAACGTCCTCGCGGAGATCCTCGTCGACCTCAAGGAGGAGATCGTGGAACGGCTCGAACCCGGCGGCCTGCTGGTCCTCTCCGGAATCCTGGCGGAGAAAAGCAACTGGGTCGCGGCCGAGTACGCGTCCGCCGAATGCCGGCTGCAGGAGACGAAGGAGGAGGGCCAGTGGACCGCGCTGCTCCTGCGGCGGGTGGAGGGGCGCAGGTAGGATGCCGACGTTCTTCGTGAGCCGCGCGAACGTCTCGGGGGACACGGCCGTCCTGTCCGGCACGGAAGCCGGGCATCTCCTCCGGTCGCTGCGCCTGGGCCCGGGCGACTCCTTCTTCTCCTTCGACGAAGAGGGAAACCGGTACCGGATGCGGATCCTCGAGGCGACGTCGCGCTCGCTTCGGGCCGAAGTGCTCGAGTCGTGGCCGCCCGAGCCTCCGCCCGCGGTCGAGGTCACGCTCCTGGTCGGGCTCCCCAAGGCGGACAAGATGGACTTCATCCTGGAGAAGGCGACCGAGCTCGGCTGCTCCTGCGTGGCGCCGTTCCGGTCGTCGCGGACCATCCCCCGCCTCGACGCACAGGACGCCCGGCGGAGACGGGGGAGGTGGGAGCGCGTGGCGCTCGCCGCGGCCAAGCAGTGCGGCTCCGCCCGGGTTCCCGAGATCCCCGGCCTGCTGCCCTACGCGGAGGCTCTCGCCCTGGCGTCCCGGTCGGAAGCCCGCGTCGTCCTCTACGAGGGAGAGGGGCGGTTCGGACTCAAATCGGTGCTGACGTCCATGGGAGCGGCCGGGAGCGTTGCGCTTCTCGTCGGCCCCGAAGGCGGATTTTCGGAGGACGAGGTCCGGCAGGCGGAGCGGGCGGGATTCGTCCGCGCGGGACTGGGGCAGCGGATCCTGCGGGTCGAAACGGCGGCGATCGCCGCTTTGAGCATGGCGTTGTACCACTTCGGAAGCCCCGGGCCGGACCCTTAAATGGCGACGGCCCCGTTCCGATACGCCGGGTTCTGGATCCGGATGGCGGCGCGCATCATCGACCTCGTCGTGATCCTGGCGGCGTTCAATCTCTTTTTCCTGGTCGACCGGCTGGGGTCCGGCGCGGGACTGTGGGCCCCGGCCGGAATCGTGCAGGGGGGCGACCCCTTTTCCGCGGGAAACATCGTACGGCTCGCCTTCTTCCTGTTCTTTCCCGGCTTCTACTACGTCTACCTGCACGGGGCGTACGGGCAGACGTTCGGCAAGATGGCGCTGGGGATCCGGGTCTTAAACGACGACGGATCCCCCATCTCCTTCGGCACGTCGTTTCTGCGGTGGCTCGGCTATTTCCTGTGCGACCTGACGCTCGACATCGGCTATCTGTGGGTCGCCTTCGACGCGCGCAAGCAGGGCCTGCACGACAAGCTGTGCAGGACGATCGTCGTCTGGGACGACCCCGTAACGCCGCCTTGACAGGATTCGGACGGAATCATTACAATTGGGAATTCCTAAAGATGTGGCCCTTTAGCTCAGCTGGTAGAGCAGAGGACTGAAAATCCTCGTGTCCGCAGTTCGATTCTGCGAGGGGCCACCAGTAAAATCAAGGGGTTAGCCGAAAGCGGCTAACCCCTTTCGTTTT
>CAYWOT010000099.1:0-8312 GCA_964459975.1 uncultured bacterium | reverse complement strand
CGTTCCGCTCCCGATCGACCATCCGTTCACGTACCGGGTCCCGCCGGGCCGGGAGGAGAGGGCCCGGGTCGGCGTCCGCGCCCTGGTCCCGTTCGGCCGGCGCAAGGTGACCGGGTTGATCACCGCGCTCACCGACGGCTCTTCCCTTGAAGGCCGCGAGGCGCGGGACGTGCTGGATTTTCTGGATGAGGCGCCGTACGTGTCGCCGGCGCACCTCGCCTTTCTCTCGGCCGCGGCGCGGGAGTGCCTCGCTCCCCTGGGAGAGATGCTACGGGCGGCGCTCCCCGGAGGGCTCCCGCGGCGGGACGTCCCGCCGTCGCCTCGGACCGAAACGGTGTTCCGGGCCGCATCCGGCGACGCGGACGCGAAGCTTACATCCCGGCAGCAGGAGGTCTGGGCGGCGGTGCGGGCTGCAGGGGAAATCTCCGCGGCGGAGCTCTCGGCGCTCGTCCCGAGGGGGGCCGACGTCGCGAGGAGGCTCGCCGCGCGGGGGATCCTCTCCGCTGCGGTTCGCGAGAAGGGCCACGGCCCCGGCCCCGCCCACCTGCCCGATGCGTCCGGAGCGCTCGTCCCGACGTCCTGGCAGGAGGCGGCCCTGGCGAAGACGGGGGTGGCGCTTACGTCCGGCCGGTTCGCGGTCTTCGTGCTTCACGGGATCACCGGCTCGGGGAAGACCGAGGTGTATCTGCGCGCGATCGAGCAGGCGCGGCTTACCGGCAGACAGGCGGTCTACCTCGTCCCGGAGATCGCGCTCACGCCGCAGCTGCTCGGGCGGGTGCGCGACCGGTTCGGGGACGGCGCGGCGGTCCTCCACAGCGGCCTCACACGGTCCGATCGGGTGTTCCAGTGGCGAAGGATCCGGGCCGGGGAGGTGTTTCTCTGCATCGGGGCGCGCTCCGCGGTCTTTTCGCCCTTCGCCTCCCCCGGGCTGTTCATCGTCGACGAGGAGCACGACGCGGCCTACAAGCAGGAGGAGGGGATCCGGTACCAGGCGCGGGACCTGGCGGTGATGCGCGCGAAGGCGGAGGGGGCGATCGTGGTGCTGGGCTCGGCCACGCCCTCCGCGGAGTCGCTCCACCGGGTCCGGACGGGGGAAGCGACGCTCCTGCGGCTGCCGGACCGGATCGGGGCGCGGCGCCTTCCCGAGATCTCGGTCGTCGACCTCTCCGGCCGGTCGGCGCGCCGGGGGGCCGACCGGTACTTCTCGCCCGAACTTGAGGAGGCGGTGGACGAGACCCTGGCGCGGGGCGAGAAGGCGATGCTGTTCCTGAACCGCCGCGGGTACGCGCCCGCGCTCACCTGCCTGGACTGCGGGACCACGGTGCAGTGCCGGAACTGCCAGGTGTCGCTCACCTTTCACAAGCAGGACGGCGTGCTGCTCTGCCACTACTGCAACGCGAAGGAGCCTCCGCCGGAGCGGTGCGGCGCGTGCGGAGGGCACAAGGTCGCCCAGGTGGGGATCGGCACGGAGCGCCTCGTGGCGTGGGCCGCGAAGCGCTGGAGCGGCGCGCGCGTCGCCCGGCTCGATTCGGACCTGGGACGCAAGAGGGGACGCTACGCGGAGGTGCTCGCCGGAATGCAGCGGGGAGAGGTGGACATTCTCGTAGGCACGCAGATCATCACCAAGGGGCACGACTTCCCCGAGGTGACGTTCGTCGGCGTGCTCCTGGCCGATCTGTCGCTCTCGTTTCCCGATTTCCGGTCGGCCGAGCGGACCTTCCAGATCCTGACCCAGGTGTCGGGGCGCGCCGGCCGGGGGGACCGGCCCGGAACGGTGATCCTCCAGACCTTTTCCCCGGAACACGTGTGCATCCGCAAGGTGGCCGAGCACGACTTCGGCGGCTTCATGGACGCGGAGCTGGCCGAACGGGAGTCCCTGGGCTACCCGCCTTTCGGGCGGATGCTCCTGCTGCGGTTCTGGGGGCCGAAACGCGACCGGGTGCAGGAAGCGGCCGGTGAGGTGGCCGAGGCGCTCGCCCGCCCGCTTTCCGACGCCGGGATCACCCTGCTCGGCCCCGCCCCGTCGCCCATCGCGTTCGTCAAGAAAAAGCATCGCTACCAGATCCTCCTCAAGATGCCGCCCCGCTTTCCCGTCGGCGACTTCTTCCCGGAGCGGCTGCGCTCGCTGCGCGAGGTCGTCCGCAAGGCCGGCGTCCGGATGGAGGCGGACGTCGACCCGTACAACCTGATGGTGTGATCCCGGCCTCCCGGGCTCCGTTCGCGTCAGATCCCGGCATTCGAGGACCGCTGCATCCCCTCCGCCCCCAGTTTCGCGGCCCGCCCTCGCCGTACCGCCGAGGGGATGTCTCCGTCGGGCGCCTCGCCGGACTTAGGCGCATCGGCCCTCTCGGTGCTCGGCCTCTTCCGGAACGGAGCCGGAGAGGCCGGGCCGGGGGCCCGCCCTCAACCCGGATGTCGGGATCCCATGCGGCACGGCGTTTGCGCAGCTCATGGCCCATCACATACGGAAGGGGGATCGGGCCATGCGGGTGCATTACCTGTTGAATCACGGCGCTGCGCCGGAGTCGAAGCTTGCGGATGTGGAGATTCACTTCGAGGAAGGGATTCTTTCCGGACTCAAGCTGGTCGGATGTTCGGTCTGGCGGTCGAAGAAGGGGGATTTCCCCACCGTGCTCGTCCCTTCCCGTTCCTATGCGTCCGCCGGGGGAGTGCGCTACTACGACCTGCTGCGCGCCTCGGACGAGGGCGGAGAAGGAAACGAGGCGGGAAAGGCCGCGGTCCGCAGGTTCCGCGACTACGTCCGGGACGAGTACCGCAAGATCGCCAATCTTCCGGAGCAAACGGAAACGGACAAGAAAAAGGCGTCCGCAGGCCGGTAGCGGCCGACGCGGACGCTGAGGGCAACGTCGGCGGGCGGCCCACGGTCTTCCAAGGGCCGCCCTTCCGGTCCGCGGGAAAAGACACTTTGCTCCGACGCCCTCCCCATCTCGGAAGGTCAGGGGCCGGAACGAAACGGGGCGTCAGGGAGCCGGTGCGCCCAGCGGGTCCACGGCGATGTGAAGCGCCTCCTGCGCCGAGGAGGAAAACGCCCGTCTCGCCATCCGCAGGAGCCCGATCAGATTGTCGCCTCTTTCCTTGGCGCGGCGCTCGACCACCATTCCGATCGGGACGCGGGTCTTCCTGACGTAATCCACGCGATACACGGTGATGTTCTTCATGGGTCACCTCACCGTTCCGCCAATGGTATTACCCAATTAACAGCAAAATGCTGGAGAAATCAATGAAAAAAACGGGGTGTTTTTTTGCAGGGGCCGCCCTACAATCGTTGCTTGTGCGTCGAGTTCGGGAGGAGCCGGCCGGAGCGACCCGATGAAAACGAAAGACATCCATTTCCTCATCATGGTGGCCGTCGTCATCGGGTTCCTCGTGGTGCTGTCCCTCACGGGCCGGCAGCGCTTCTTGAGCCGCACGCCCGCTCACCTGCGGGCCGCTTCCGACGCTCAGTGCCTGACCTGCCACGGCGAGGGCACGCGATTTCCGATGAACGCGCGGCACCCGCTCCACAAGACGAACTGCCGCCTGTGCCACCGACTCAAGTGACGCCCGCAGCCGGCGGGGAGGGGAAAAAGACTCCCCGGCTCGGAGCGCACGTGTCGGTCGCCGGAGGGCTGGTCACCGCACCCGGAAGGGGCGTACGGATCGGCGCCGACGTCCTCCAGATCTTCTCGAAGCAGAACACCCGATGGATGGGAAAGGCGCTGGAGGAGGACGAGGCACGGGCGTTTCGCGACGAGAGCGCCCGCCTCGGCATCCCGACGGTCGCCGTCCACTGCGCCTACCTCATCAACCTGGCCTCCGCCCGGGAGACCGTGCGGACCCGTTCGCTGTATGCGCTCGAGGACGAGGCGGCGCGCGCGGCGATGCTCGGCGTGCCCTATCTCGTCCTGCACCCCGGTTCGCCGGGGGAGGATTCGGAAGACGAGGGCGAACGGCGCGTGTCCCGGGCGCTGCGCGCGTTCGGCCGGCTCCCGTCCGGAGTGTCGCTTCTTCTGGAGAATACCGCGGGCCAGGGCAAGACGCTCGGGCGGTCCATGGAGCAGCTGCGGCGCCTGCTCGACGCGTGCGGAAATCCTCCCGATGTCGCGGTGTGCCTCGACAGCGCACACCTGTTCGAGGCAGGGTATGATATCGGAGGCGACGCCGGATGGGAGAGGCTCCTCGCGGAACTCGGACGCTACGGTCTCCTTCCGCTCGTCCGCATGTGGCACCTGAACGATTCGAAGACCGACCTGGGGAGCCGGGTGGACCGCCACTTCCACATCGGGGACGGTCGGATCGGGATTGCGGGGTTCCGCCGGATCCTGACCCACCGGCCGTTCCGGGACCTGCCGATGATCCTGGAAACGCCCAAGGACGGGGACGACGAGTTCGAGCGGGACATCCGGAACCTCGCCGTGCTCCGGAGCCTGCGCGCCGGGTGACGATCGTCTCGGAACTTTGCCGGAACCTTTTCCGTCTTTGCGGTTTCGTATAGGCGAAACGGGGCGAGGTGGGCGATGCGGCGAAACGGACGGTCGGTTCTTCTGGCGGTGCTCCTGTCGGCGGTTTTCCTTCCCGCGCCCGGCTGGGGCGCCGAGATTCCGTCCCGCGTCGAGCGCGTCGTGCTCTATCCCGGGATGGCCGAGGTCACCCGCGTGGTGGAGGTCGACCGGCCGGAGGCGAGCGTGGTCCTCGAAGGGTTGACCCCGACCCTTTTGCCCGACAGCCTGTCGGCGAGGGTGGACGGGGGCGGTGTGCGGATCACGGGAGTCTCCGCCGAGGACGTGTTCCGGCCCGGCCCGGCCGATGTGCGCGTCGCCGAGCTCACGCGGCGGATCGACGAGATGGAAGACGCGAAGCGGCAGGCGCAGGAAGCTGCGGCGGCCGGCCGGCGCGAGAAGGAGCTCCTGGACCGCGGCGTCCTCGCGATCTACGCTTCGGGAGCCGGGGCGGCGGGCGAAACGGCCGGGCGTTCCCCCCGTCTCTCGGTCCCCGACGTCAAGGCTGCTCTGTCCCTGTACCGTACGCGGGCCGAAGCGCTGGACGGGAAGGTCTTCGAGAAGGAACGGGCGGCCCGCGATCTGGGCCGGAGGATCAAAGCCGCCCGGGCGGAGCTGGACAAGATCCGCAACCCGCGTCCCACGCAGGAAAAGGTCGTCCGCATCGATCTCGATCGCCCCGGCCGATGCCGCCTGTCCGTGACCTACCGCGTGCCGTCGGCAGGATTCGTTCCCCGGTACAACACCAGGTTGTCTCCCGCGGCGGGAACCCTTTCCCTCGAGCTCGTCGCGGACGCGTGGCAACGCACGGGTGAGGACTGGAGGGGCGTCGCCCTCACCTTTTCCACGGCGCGGCCCGGACGGACTGCGCAGCTTCCGCCCCTTCCTCCCTGGGAGATCGACTTCGGGCCTCCGCCGGTCGTCCGCCCGCTGGGGAAGGTGCAGTTCAGCGAATCGAAGCTGGCGGGAGGTACGGCACGTGCCCCGGCGAAGGACGCGTTCGTTCCGACCCCCGTGCGCCGGTTCGCGTCGCTCGAGGTGAACGTCGCGGGCAGGCAGGACCTCGGGGGAAACGGGGAGAAGAAGACGTTTCTCCTGGCGCGGCGAAAGCAGAAGGCCCGCGTTGCCTGGCGCGCGATCCCGAAAGTGGCCGACGGGGCGTTCCTCGCCGCCGACGGACACAACGAAAGCGGCCTTCCGTGGCTTGATGCGCCGGCCGCTTTGTTCCTCGAAGACGCGTACGTGGGCCGGGGCCGGCTCTCGGACGTCCCGGAGGGCGGGGATTTCCGGATCGAGTTCGGCAGGGACCCCTCCGTCCCGGTGACGCGAAAGGAGCGCGAACGGACGCGGGAGAACGGCGGCGTCTTCTCGCGGGTGAAGCGAGTACGGTTCCGCTACGAGATCACGGCGCGCAACTTGCGGAAGGAGACGGTTCCGCTCACGGTCCTCGACCGGATTCCGGTTCCCCGCCACAAGGACATCGTCGTAAGGGACGTCGAGATCACGGGGGAAGGCCGGCGGGACGAGCAGGGGAAGGTGTCGTGGGAGGTCCCGCTTCGAGCGGGAGAAACTCGGGTGCTGGGGTTCTCCTTCACGGTGGAGTACCCGGCGGACAAGGAGATCCATGGGCTCTGAACGACAGGTGAACCGGCTGGCGACGATCCTCGTCCGGCACTCGGTCAAGGCGAAGCGGGGGGAGATCGTCCGGATTTCGGGAAACGAACGGTCTCGGCCGCTCGCCGTCGCGGTGTACCGCGAGGTGCTGCGGGCCGGCGCGCAGCCGCTTTTCGCGATCGGGTTCGACGAGGCGCAGCGGATCTTTTTCGAAGAGGCCGCGGACCACCAGATGCGACATCTTCCGCCGACGAAGTTGTACGAGGCGAAGCGGATCGACGCCGACATCGTCGTGCTGTCGCCGTCCAACACCCGGCAGCTGAGCGGGGTCTCGCCGGCGAAGGTGGCGCAGCGGCGCAAGGCGCTCCACCCGCTCTCCGAGATCGTCCTCCGCCGGGTCCGCTGGGTCCTGACGAACTTCCCCACCGAGGCGCTCGCCCAGGAGTGCGACCGTTCCCTTGCGGAATACGAGCGGTTCTACTACCGGGCGGTCGAACAGGACTGGGCGGGGATGGCGACGATGCTGAAACGCGCGAAGCGGATCCTGGAGAAGAGCCGCACCGTCCGCATCGTGGGCAGGGAGACCGATCTTACCTTCTCGATCGCCGGGCGCAAGGCGATTCCCTGCGCCGGGGAATTCAACATGCCCGACGGGGAGATCTTCACGGGGCCGGTCGAGACGTCGGCGGAGGGGACGATCTTCTACGAGTTTCCCGCGATTTCGGGCGGCCGCGAGGTGGCGGGGATCCGGCTGACGTTCCGGAAGGGCAAGGTGGTGGAGGCCACGGCGGAGAAGAACGAAGCGTACCTTCGGGAAATGCTGGCGGCCGACGCCGGGGCATGCCGGCTGGGCGAATTCGGGATCGGATCGAACCCGGGAGTGACCGAGTTCACCCGCGACATTCTCCTGGACGAGAAAATGGGGGGGACGATCCATCTGGCGGTCGGCCGCTCCTATCCCGAGTCGGGGGGGAAGAACCGCTCGGCCGTCCACTGGGACATGATCAAGGACCTGCGCAGGGAGGGAGAGCTTTTCCTGGACGGCGAGCCGGTCCTGCGGACGGGGCGCCTCTTCGGGAGGGTTCCGCCCGGCATGAGGAAAACGAGGTAGGTTTTTCCTCCTGCCGCGGCCTATACTGATACGACAGCTTTTCGCCCCGTCCACGGCGCCCGAGCCGCGGACGGGGTCAATTCGTCGGCAAGGGGAAAGGAGCGTTCATGAAACTCCGTTGGGTGGCCGCGGCGGCGATTCTGCTGCTGGCCGGCCAGGTCGGCGCAGCGGATGCGCCCACGCTTGCGAACCAGAAGGACAAGGTCAGCTACGGCATCGGGATGGACATCGGCAGAAAGCTCAAGGCTCAGGAGATCGACGTGGATGCCGATCTTCTCGCCCGGGGCATCAAGGACGTCATGTCGGGCCAGGCGACCCTTCTTACGCCCGAGCAGGAGCGCGAGACGCTCGGAGGGCTCCAGAAGGAGCTGGCGGTGAAGGCCGAGGCTCCCTGGATCCCCTGGCCGAGGTCCAGCTCGGGCACATGCTGCCAGGACGGGATCACACCGTTCGCGTCGGGTGTCGCCCACCACGTCTCCGTCCGCGGGGCGGTGCCGTCGCTGCCGCCCTGGACGTAGATCCCGCCGTTGCTCGTGAACGAGGACATCCCGGTCCTCGGCGCAGGCAGGTTCGTCTGGGCGCTGGCGCGCCAGGCGGTGACCACGTTGGGGTCCGCGGCCGTGGCGTTCGGGCCGCCGACCAGACCCTGCTGGACCGTCGCGACCGGAGCCCCGGAGGCGTTCTGGCCGCCGATGACGAAGATGACCCCGCCGACGTGGACGGCGGTGCCGCCGACGTTCGCCTCGAGCAGCGGCGACTGATCGGTCCAGGCCTGGGGAGCACCGGACTTGTCCTGCTGGCTCTTCCAGACCGTCTTCGTGGGGCCATTCGCATCGGAGCCGCCCATCACGGCAATCCCGTCGGTCAGAGCCACGGCGGAGGCGCCCGCCCGGGGCGCCGGAAGCGCGAGCGCGTCCTCGGTCTTCCAGTCGCCGAGGGTCCCGTCGTTGCCGGCGGTCAGGCTGTAGACGGTCGTCGTCGGGGCACCGCTGGCGTCCAGCCCGCCGATCACGTACAGCGTGCTGCCGAGCACGACCGATGCCGCGCTCGACCGGGGCGCCGGCAGCGCCGGCCCGGCGCTCCACTTG
>CAYWOT010000098.1:0-8355 GCA_964459975.1 uncultured bacterium | reverse complement strand
CGGGAAGACTACCGGTACGGAACGTGGATGCGCCACCTCTGCAAGGCCGGGGAAGTCGCCGGAACGCTCGGGACGGTGCTTTCCATGGCGAAGGTGAACCAGAGCGTGCACGACGCCCTCTTCGACGCGGTGTCCGGGCACGACTCGTTCAAGCACATCTTTCTGCGGAACGCGCGGCCCCGCGTACTCGCCGACGTGCTCCGGAACTACGTCGCGGATCGAAGGAGAAGCGCATGAACCTGACGGTGCGAAGGATGCGGGTCCAGGATGCGGAAGGGGTCCTGCGGATCGACGAGAAGATCACGGGAAGTCCGCACGAGGCGCAGTGGGAGTCGAAGATCATCGACCATCTGGGGCGCAACCCGCTCGGCTGCCTGGTCGCGGAGGAGGAAGGGCGGATCGTGGGCTTCATCCTGGGCGACATCCGCGGCTGGGAGTTCGGAATCCCGAAGAGCGGCTGGATCGAGATCGTCGGCGTCGATCCGGAGCACCAGGGAAAGGGCGTCGCACGGGCGCTCATCGAGAAACTGCACCTCTACTTCCGGAATCACAACGTCGAGCGGGTGATGACGATGGTCAACTGGAACGACGGCGGGCTGGTCTCGTTTTTCCGCGCTTTGGGGTTTTCGCGGTCCGAGTTCATCATCCTCGAACAGCATCCGGAGTCCGACGCATGACGACCCCGTCATGCCGGGGAGCCGGCGCGTCCGGGGCCGGGGGTCGGGAGGAGGGGGCCGGCTGTGCCGCCGAACGGTTCTTCGAGCGCCTGGAAGAGGTCCTCGCGCGGCCGGTGCCGGCAGGGGAAGATTCCGACGGACTGCGGCAGGCGGGAGTCCTGGTCCCGTTGCGCACGCGCGGCGGCGACGTCACGGTCGTTCTCGGCAGGCGCACCGAGCGTGTTCCGAACCACAAGGGGCAGGTCTGTTTTCCCGGCGGCAGCCGGGACCTGGGCGATGCGGACCTCGCCGCGACGGCGCTTCGGGAAGCGCAGGAGGAGCTGGGGATCCCCCGAAACGGCGTGACGCTGCTCGGTCCGCTGCGGCCGGTCCGGACGTTGACGGGATTTTTCATCCAGCCGTACGTTGCACGGATTCCCGAGGAGACGATCTTCTCCCTCGACGGGTTCGAGATGGCCGAGGTGTTCGAAGCGCCGCTGGCGTTCTTCGGAGACGCCGGCCGGTACCGGTCGGCCGAGGCCGGGGTTTCCGGGCGGGAGAGGCGGGTGTATTTCGTCGATTTCGGGCGGCACACGATCTGGGGGGCCACGGCCCGGATCCTCCTCGAGCTCGGGCAGCTCGCCCGGGACCTCTCCGCCCCGTGGGAACCCAAGCCGCCATTGACACGCTTTCGGCCGCGGGGATAAAATACAAAATTACAGTTTTCCCGCGTTTTTCCCGCGGAAAAGGTGGTTGTCGGGCAGGGGGAGGTGCGGTGCCTCATCGGAAGGAACCGGGCTCCGTCGGACTGGTCCGGAAACAATTCTACACGTGTTGCGAGCCTCCCGGGGAGATGGCTCTCGCGTCCGGGGCGAAGCTGGGTCCGATCACGCTCGCCTACGAGACGTACGGCACGCTCAACCCGGACCGTTCCAACGCCATCCTGATTCTCCACGCGCTTTCGGGCGACTCCCACGCCGCGGGGCGGTACGCGGAGAACGACCGGCATCCGGGCTGGTGGGACAACAGCATCGGGCCGGGCAAGGCGTTCGACACCGACCGGTACTTCCTCATCTGCTCGAACGTCATCGGAGGATGCCAGGGAAGCACCGGCCCGGCCTCGCTCAACCCGGCCACGGGCAAGGAGTACGGCCTTTCCTTCCCCATGATCACCATCCAGGACATGGTCCACGCCCAGGCGCACCTGATCGATCATCTCGGGATCGACAGGCTGCTGGCCGTCGCCGGCGGCTCGATGGGCGGCATGCAGGCCCTGCAGTGGGCGGTCTCGTTTCCGGACCGGGTGATCGCCTCGATCCCCATCGCGACGACCGCGAAGCTCTCTCCGCAGGGGATCGCCTTCAACGAGGTGGGGAGAGTGGCGATCATGGCGGACCGCAACTACAACGGGGGCGACTATTACGGCAAGCCCGTCCCCCGGGAAGGTCTCGCGCTCGCGCGGATGATCGGACACATCACCTACCTCTCCGACGACTCGATGCACGAGAAGTTCGGACGGAAGCTTCGCGGGAAGAAGTCGTTCGGGTACGACTTCACCGTCGATTTCGAGGTGGAAAGCTACCTGCGCTACAAGGGCGACACGTTCGTGAGCCGGTTCGACGCGAACTCCTACCTGTACATCACCAAGGCGATCGACTACTTCGACCTGTCGCTGCCGGGCGGCTCCCTCGTGCAGGCCGTCGAAAAAGCGAAGGCGAAGTTCCTGATCGTTTCGTTCAAGTCCGACTGGCTTTACCCCCCCTACCAGTCGCGGGAGATCGTCAAGGCGCTCATGATCAACGGCGTCGACGTCACCTACTGCGAGATCGACTCGAAGTACGGGCACGACGCTTTCCTCCTCGACGAGGGCGAGATGTCCAAGATCCTCACGAACTTCCTCGCCAACGTGGCGCAGCGCAACGGCATCCGGGAGGCCGCGGGCTCGTGATGGTCGACGGGGCCCGGATCGACTACAGCGTCATTCTCAATCTGATTCCCGCGGGAACCAAAGTCCTCGACCTGGGGTGCGGCGACGGGTCGCTTCTGGAACAGCTCGTCCGCAGCAAGAACGTGACGGGGCGCGGCATCGAGATCTCCGAGGAAGGGGTCCGTTCCTGCATCGCCAAGGGGCTCACCGTGATGCAGGGCGACATCGATCGGGGGCTGCGCGACTACCCGGACGGGTCGTTCGACTACGTCGTCCTGAACCAGACCCTGCAGGCGGTGAAGAAGCCCGACGTCGTCCTCTCGGAGATCCTCCGGGTGGGGAAGAAAGGGGTCGTCGGCTTCCCGAACTTCGCGTACTGGAAGATGCGGCTCTACCTTCTGTTCTACGGCCGCATGCCCAAGACCGAGTTCCTTCCGTACGAGTGGTTCGACACGCCCAACATCCACTTCTGCTCGATCCGGGACTTCACGGGGTACTGCGCCGCCAACGGAGTGGCGATCGAGAAGACCGTCTACCTGTCCGCGGACCGGGGAGGACGGGTGCTCCGAGGGGTCCGGCCGAACCTGTTCGCCGAGAACGCGGTCTACCTGCTCTCGGCCCGGGGGCGGTGAGGGAGGGACCGGCGCCTTACCGGTCCTTGACGTTGCGGGGCGGGCTTGGAACAATGAGGGCGATCGAATCCCGGCGACCGGAACCGCACGAGCCGCCCCGCGGCGGGAAAAGGCAGCAGGGCGCGGCCCGCGGGAATCCCCCCCGCGCCGAACGAAGAGGAACGCCATGGACCGCACGATGAATTTCAACCCCGGACCGGCCACCCTTCCCCTCCCCGCCCTGACGCGCGCCCGCGACGAGCTGCTCGATTTCGCCGGAAGCGGAATGTCGGTGATGGAGCACAGTCACCGCGGCAAGGAGTACGAGGCGGTCCACAACGAGGCGATCGCGCTCATCCGCGAGCTCCTGGGCGTGCCGGAGAGCTACGAGGTGCTTCTGCTCCAGGGAGGGGCCACCGCACTGTTCGCCTGGATCCCGCTGAACTTCCTCGACAAGGGGAAGACCGCCCAGTACCTCATCACCGGTGCGTGGGGCGAGAAGGCGCTCGGCGAGGCGAAGACCGTCGCGGCCCTCTTCGGCGCCGAGGTGGCCATCCAGAGCACGGGCGTCGGAGAAGGGAAGACCAAACGGTACACCCGCGTGCCCCCGCGGTCCGAGGTGACGATCGACCCCTCCGCGGCCTATCTGCACATCACTTCGAACGAGACGATCCACGGCGTGCAGTTTCACGTGGACCCGTCCCGTCCCTTTCCCGAGACCGGCGCGGTGCCCCTGGTCGCCGACATGTCGAGCGATTTCCTGTGGCGGCGGTTCGACGTGGCGAAGTTCGGCCTGGCATACGCCGGGGCCCAGAAGAACATCGGGCCCTCGGGCGTGGTGGCGGCGGTGGTGTCGAAGGAGCTGCTGGAGCGGGGGCGGAAAGACATTCCCAAGATCTTCCAGTTCCGTACCCACGCCGAGAACAAGTCGCTCTACAACACCCCGCCTACGTTCGGCGTATACATGGTCCGCAACGTGCTCTCGTGGCTCAAGAGCCAGGGCGGCCTGGACAAGGTCGAGGCGGTAAACCGGAAGAAGGCGGACCGCCTCTACGGCGTGATCGACCGAAGCCCGGACTTTTTCCGGTCGCCGGTGGAAAAGGAGAGCCGGTCGGTGATGAACGTCGTCTTCCGGCTCCCGAGCGAGGAGCTCGAGGCGCAGTTCATCGCCGAGGCGAAGCAGCACGGCATGGTGGGCTTGAAAGGGCACCGGTCCGTGGGCGGGATCCGCGCCTCCATCTACAACGCGGCGCCCTACGAATGGGTGGACGCACTGGCCGGGTTCATGGAGGAGTTTTCCAAGGGCAAGTGAGGAAACGGGGACGGCCCGGGGAAAACGGGGGATTGATTTTTCGCGACCCTTCCCCTATCGTGGTTGTTCACGGATTGCGGGGCTGTAGCTCAGTTGGGAGAGCGCCTGAATGGCATTCAGGAGGTCGTCGGTTCGATCCCGATCAGCTCCACCAGCATCTTTCGAGGGGTCGGCGGAACCTGCCGGCCCCCCTTTTTTTTAAGGAGCGAGTTAGCGCATGAAGATCCGGGAGTTCCACGTCCGTCCGAACCTGCCGCCGGAGCTTGCGCCCCTCCGGGAAATCGCGATGAACCTGTGGTTCTCGTGGAACTGGGAGGCCGTCCAGCTGTTCATGCGGCTGTCGCCCGACCTGTGGGAAAAGTCGTACCAGAACCCGGTCGCCATGCTGGGCTCCCTGTCTCAGGAGGAGCTCGCCGAGGCGGCCCGCGACGAGAGCTTCGTCGCGAACGTGCGGAGCGTCCACCAGGACCTGCAGCGGTACCTCGCCGCGCCGGGCTGGTTCGGCGAGGAGCATGGCGGGGAGCGGGACGTCCGGGTGGCGTATTTCTCCTGCGAATTCGGCATCGACGAGGGCCTTCCCATCTATTCGGGGGGCCTGGGCGTCCTGTCGGGGGATACGCTGAAGTCGGCGTCGGACCTGGGGCTCCCGCTCGTCGGCGTGGGACTCCTGTACCAGAAGGGGTATTTCCGCCAGATCCTCTCCCTCGACGGCTGGCAGCAGGAGCTCTACCCCGACAACGACTGGTACAACATGCCCGTGACGATCGAGCGCGACGGCGCGGGCAAGTCGCGGCGGATCGAGGTGGACATGGCGGGCGAGAAGGTGCGGGCGCGGATCTGGCGCGTCCAGATCGGCCGGGTCCCCCTCTATCTCCTGGACACGAACGTCAAGGAGAACTCCGCGCGCGCGCGGGAGATCACGGGCACGCTGTACGGCGGGGACCGGGAGATGCGGATCCGGCAGGAAATCATGCTCGGCGTCGGGGGCGTTCGGGCGCTGCGCGAGCTGGGCATACGCCCGACCGTCTACCACATGAACGAGGGACACTCGGCGTTTCTCGCGCTGGAGCGCATCCGGGCGCTTCGGGAGGAGCACAAGCTCTCCTTCGCGGAGGCCCGGGAGCACGTCTTCGCGTCGAATGTGTTCACGACGCACACCCCGGTGCCGGCGGGCAACGAGCAGTTCGCCACGGAGCTGGTGCGAAAATATTTCTCCCGGATGGCCGAGGGGTGCGGCATCGGGTGGCAGGAGTTCCTGGGTCTCGGGCAGCTGGCCTCCACCCGGTCTCCCGATTTCGGGCTGACGGTCCTGGCGCTGCGAACCGCCGCGCACGCCAACGGCGTGTCCCGTCTTCACGCCGAGACCTCCAGGAAGATGTGGAAGGACCTGTGGCCCGGCCTTCCGCAATCGGAGGTGCCGATCCGCCACATCACCAACGGCATCCACACGCGGAGCTGGCTGAGCCACGAGATGGGCGAGCTGTTTTCGCGGTACCTGGGACCGCGTTTCCGCGAGAAGCCGGCGGACGGCGCCGTCTGGGAGCGGGTGGAGACGATTCCCCCGGGCGAGCTTTGGCGGACGCACGAGATCCGCAGGGAGAGGCTCGTCTTCTTCGTGCGGCGGCGCCTCCAGACCCAGCTGGCGCGGCAGGGGGCGGGGCCCTCCGTGGTTCGGGCGGCGGAGGAGGTGCTCCATCCCGAGGCGCTCACCATCGGGTTCTCGCGGCGTTTCGCCACCTACAAGCGCGCGGGGCTTCTGTTCCGACAGCCCGAGCGGCTCATCCGGCTGCTGAACGACCCGTCCCGTCCCGTTCAGGTCATTTTCGCCGGGAAGGCCCACCCTCAGGATCTTCCCGCGAAGGAGCTCATCAAGTCGGTCGTCCACTTCGGGCACGATCCCCGCATTCGCCACCGGCTGGTGTTCCTGGAAGACTACGACATCAACGTCGCCCGCTACCTCGTGCAGGGCGTGGACGTGTGGCTGAACACGCCCAGGCGTCCCCAGGAAGCCTCGGGGACGAGCGGGATGAAGGCGGCGGCCAACGGGGGCTTGAACGTCTCCATCCTGGACGGCTGGTGGTGCGAGGGGTACGCCCCGGACGTCGGTTGGGCGGTCGGCAGCGGGGAGATGTACGGGGATCCCGAGGAGCAGGACCAGGTGGAGTGCGAGGCGCTCTACAACCTGCTGGAGAGCGAGATCGTCCCCCTGTTCTACGAGCGGGACAAGGGAGGGCTGCCGCGCCAGTGGATCGACAGGATGAAGGGTTCGATGCACAAGCTGGGCGCGGCCTTCAGCACGCATCGGATGCTGCAGGAGTACGCGGAGCGATGTTACCTCCCGGCGCACCGGGCCGGCGCCCGGCTGGCCGCCGGCGGGTTCGCGTCCGCGCGGGATCTCGCGGCCTGGCGGGCACGGGTGGCGTCGCAGTGGGCGCGGGTCTCGATGCGGGTGGACCCGGCGAAGACCCAGCGCGATCTTCCCGTGGGTTCCACCTTCTCGGTCACGGTCCGGGCCGACCTCGGAGCGCTCGGCGTGGACGACGTCGCCGCCGAAGTCTATTTCGGCATGCTGGATCCCGCCGGAAACGTCCGAAACGGCGAGATCGTCCGCGCGCGGCACGAGGGACGGGAGGGGAGGGAGGAAGTGTTCCGCGCCGAGATTCTCTGTCGTGCCAGCGGCCGCTTCGGCTTCGCGGCGCGCCTCGTGGCACGCCATCCGGACCTCGAGAACCCGTTTACGCCGCTGCTGCTGACCTGGGAATAGGGGCGGGCCGTCACGCGGGATCGGCGCGCCGCGCTCCGGGGTTCCCGCCGTAGAACCGCGCACACCGGTGCGGCGGCAACCCGAGACGATGCGCGATGCGCAGCCCCCACATCAGAAGAATGGTCCGGGCCACGCCATTGGCCTCCCAGCGCCTCGCGGAAGTGGTGATCCGCGACGGCAGGAGGACTGTCCTGCCCCGGCGGGTGAGCCGGCGGGAGAACTCCACGTCCTCCATCAGGGGAATCTCGGGGTAGGCCCCCAGACTCTCGAAGACGTCCCGGCGCACGAAGATCGCCTGGTCGCCCGTGTAGGCGCGGAAGAGCCGGGAGCGGAGGTTGATCATTGCGGCCGTGAGGCGGAGTGCGGACGCGCGCGCCGCGGGCGCGGCGACCGATACTCCGAGGTTCACGCAGAACGCGCCGCCGGCCGCGCCGTCCTCGACCGCCGCGCGGATCCCGGCGACCGCCCCTTCGGGCAGGGTCGTGTCCGCGTGGAGGAACACGAGCACCTCGCCGCGCGATGCCGCGGCGCCCGCGTTCATCTGGCGCGCGCGCCCCGGTGGGCACGCCAGCACCAGGTCGGCCAGGCCTTGCGCCGCGGCTGCGGTCCCGTCGTCGCTTTCCCCGTCGACCACGATCACCTCGTCGGCGCCCGCGGCCCGGGCGGACCGGACGGTCTCGGCGACGGAGGGGGCCTCGTTTCGGGTGGGAATGACGACGGAGACGGAAGGCGTGCCCGGAGAATCCTTCATTTGCCCTGGGTGGCGGGGGCCGGTTCCGGCGGCTCCTCCCCCTTCATGCGCCGGATGATGCGGGGAAGCAGCAGCGAAAACCCGAGGAGCGCCGCGGGGAACAGAACGTCCGCCTGGAGCAGGTCGGCCGGGCCGCGGTAGCGGGCGGCGATGTCCTTGAGGCTGCCGAAGAAGAACGTTTCGATCACGATGGCGGGGGTGATCCCGAGGAAGGTCGCCCAGAAGAAGTCCCGAAACCGGACGCGGGTGGCGCCGGCGCCGTAATTGAGAAAGATGAAGGGAAACCAAAGATAATGATACTATTTCAAGATTCCTTCCATTGTAATCAGTCCGG